>JBKJQV010000374.1:0-18432 GCA_046593815.1 Sediminibacterium sp.
ACCATATGAAATTTCCACATCCATTTAACTTTGTGCTCAATAAAATGAATAAAATAAGCACCTACTAAATCGAGCAACATCAATCCGCCAATAATCATTACCCAAGTTGGTAGTTGAATTATTTGTAAAATACCAAAATTTTGTTCAATTGCCCAATCGCTGGTTTTAACCATTATTAGTGCAAATGAAAAATTAATTATTATTGTAGTTAAGGTGAAAAAAATATTGATGGACGCATGTTTCCATTTGTTGTACTTAAAGCCAAATAAAGGGATAAAGCCCTCTATCATCCAGAAAAAAGTAATACCTACAGCAAGAATTAATGCCCTATGCAAGCTAGGAATATGATTAAAGTAATTGATAATGGAATCAAGCATATCGGTTACAAATTGAGCAACAAATTACGAATAAATTGGTAGTTGTAAACAGTCTGTTTACCCTAATGGGTTCTACTTTTTGACCAAACTTAATCAAAGATGGATAGAACTGCTTTTAAAGCTCCTCGTTTTAATAAACCACTTTTAATGCCAGATCAAGTAAAAGTGGTTTATATTTTAAATAATAAAACCACATAAAATACAAATAAAAAGGTGCTTCAAAATAATTCATCATATCCACTAATTTAATTTTTTTACAAAACCATTTATTGATTTATTTCGTAAATAATAGTTAAGCCATCCTTGAAACCCTTACCTGTATTGACTTTTAAAAATATTTTTACAAATAAAATACTTTTTTGGCACGGTACTTGGTAAGAAAAAAATGAAACCTTATTTTAAAATTTAAAAACATTTTTATGAAAACAATTATTAAAACGCTATCAGTAGTAATGGCCGCTTTTTCTTTTCAAGCAGCACAAGCACAAGTTGGTGTTAATTTAAAATCTGCCACAAGCGCAACTACAAATGCAACTATTAATGCTTCTAAAGCAACACAAGCAGCAGTAAACGCAACCAACAAAGTAACTGTTGCAACTGGCAATGCAGTTAGAGCTACAACTGGAGCTGTACAAACCGCAACTTCGGCATCTGCAAAGTCGGCCGAAAAAATGAAAAACAACACCAAAGTAAACGCTGATGCTAATGCCGAAGCAAGAAGTAATTCAAAAGCAGAAGCCAATAGCAATAAAGGCGGTGAAGAAAGAGGCCTTATCCATGCATCTTCTGTTTCAGAGGCCGAAGTTAATGCCAATGCAAATGCCAAACTTCCTATGAACGAAGCAAAAGAAGGCATGAAATCAACAACAGAGCAAACAAAAGAAAGTGCAGAACAAACTAAAAAGGATGCACAGAAAAAAGAAGAGAAAGCAAATGCAAAAGTTAAAGATGCAAAACCTTCCGTAAAAGCTGAAGGTGAAGTAAAAACACAAGGATCAGTAAAAGCGGGTAAACAAGAATAAATAAATCTCTTTGTTAATCATAAAATTAGAGATCATGAAAAAAGCTAGTCATATAAACTTAATGCTCTTGGTTTATCTGTTGCCATTATTTTGCATTGCTCAGGAAACAGAACAAAAACAAACCAGAAAAAATGAGTTGAGTGCTTCTGTAAGCTATCAGTCTGCTCTACATTATTTTGGAAGGACAGATAGTTTAAAAAGTAGTGGTCTATTCCCTTCAATTGGTTTCCAGTCTAAATCTGGACTGTACACTCAGGGTAATTTTATTTTTGTACAAAACAAAGACTTACCAACAACCTATACTGGTACAATTATTGAAGCCGGATACCGTTTTCCTGAATCAGAACACTTTACTGGCAATCTTTTTTACTCGCAGTTTTTGTATAAAGATCAGAGTACACTTGTACAATCTGCGCTGAAATCGCAAACGGGAATTAACCTTGGGTATACTAATAAAGTAATTAATTTATCTGGCGGTCTTGACCTAAAATTCAGCAACCAAACTGATATAGGCGCAACCTTAGGACTAGATCATTTATTTTTATTTACTAAAGGATTGAAGAATATGGCTTTTGCATTAAACCCATCAGCGTACGCCAATTTTGGAACACAAAATTTCAGTAATACCTATATTGAAAAAAAGAACGTATTAGGCTTTCCGGTTACACAACAAACTACTAGCAAGTCAACTCAATTCAATATTCTTTCTTATGAATTATCCATGCCAATTGTGTTTGTTGCAGGAAAATTTAATGCATCAATTACACCGGCATATGTAATTCCACAAAATTTGGTAACTGTTGTGGGTAGGCCAGATCTTTCAGAAAGAGGCAAAGAGCTTTTTTATTTTACATTAAGTGTTGGTGTGAAATTGTAAGACTATTGACTGATTAGAAAAACCCCTGAATTACCTGCGTCTTTTAATTCGAAAGATTATTACGTGGGTAATTCTTTTTTTATTTATATCAACTACTTTCTCAAGTAATTATCTGAACCATCAATCCAATCTTGCCTTGGTGGAGCAAAAGAGTCGGTTTCTAAAACCTTGCCGATCATTAAAGCTTTGTGCCTTCGATTACTCGGTATAACAATTACTTCGCCTGGCAATATATCAACAGCATTATCTTCATCATCATCAAACCAAAAACGAAGTACGCCTTCCTGCACTTCAGTAATTTGTTCATTTTCGTGTGAATGCCAAGGCACAGTAAACCCATCTTCAAATTCCATTTTAGCAATCATTATTTTTTTTCCATGAATGAATTGTCTTTTCATTTTTGGATTTACTTGTTCAACAGGAACATCACTCCAATTAATTTTTTGCATAACTATGATTTGATTTTTTTAAAAACAATAATTTAATAAACGGGCACTAACCAATTATGCTTGTCTTCAATTATTCCTGCTCTAATTCCATTTATTTCTTTGTACAACATATTGCTAATTTCAGCTTCTTTGGTGTTTGGCAAAGTCATACAAAGATCACCATGTGTAATTTCTGCAATTTGAGAAACTACCGCTGCTGTACCCGACCCAAAAGCTTCTTTTAAATTACCTTCTTTGTATGCTTGTATAATTTCATCTATATAAATATCCCTAATTTCCACTTTTATATTTTTCTCTTCAAGAATATCAATAAAATTAGTACGTGTTGTGCCTTTTAAAATTGCACCACTAAGATCTGGTGTCAATACGGTATTACCGATAACAAAAAACAAATTCATCATACCTGTTTCTTGTATCTTTTTAAATTGAGGGCTTTCAAGCCAGATAACTTGGTCGAACCCCTTTTGTTTTGCTATCTGACTAGCCTTGAAGGAACCTGCGTAATTTCCTCCTGCTTTGGCTTCGCCTGTGCCTCCGGGTACAGCTCTTATCAACATTTGTTCTGTAACTAATTTTACTGGGGCCGTAAAATAGGGTTGAGCGGGGGCGGCATAAATATAAAAAATGTAAGTACTTGAAGGAACAACCCCCAACGAACTTTCTGTGGCAATCATTGTAGGGCGAAGGTATAAAGCACTTCCTTCTGCTTTAGGAATCCAATTTTTTTCTATTAGAGTTATAGCTTTTAATGCTGATAAAAACAGTTCCTTCGGTATCGAAGGCATACACATACGTTCTGCTGAAAGATTAAACCGTTCAATATTTAAATCGGGGCGTAGTAATTTTGGAATACCATCTACACCAATGGTTGCCTTCATGCCTTCAAAAATGCATTGGCAATATTGCAAGGCTTTTGATTGTGGGTCGAGAGCTAAACTTTGATAGGGAACAATTCTGAAATCACTCCATTGATCATTAGCATAATCCATTATAAACATATGGTCAGAAGTATACTTGCCAAACGGAATATTATTGAAGTCTATATCCTTTAGTTTGGAGTTTTCTGTTTTGGTGATTTTAATATCCACGTTAGTTTATTTAGTTGTGTTTGTATTTTTGGATTTTAGCGAACATAAGAACCAGCGTTCATATCAATTGATGTTCCAGTGGCATGATCCGCCAAGCCAGAACAAAGCAATGTAACCATAGGTGCAATATCTTCTGGAGTTGTAAGTTCATTCAGTGCAATATCATTTAAAGCAAAGCCTTCTCCATATTCTTCTAGAATGGCATTGGCCATGTCGGTTCGGGTAAATCCAGGAGCGATCAAAAAAGCTTTGATTCCTTGCTTTCCGTAATGCCTAGCAATGGATCGGGTAAGACTTACAATTGCCCCTTTTGAAGCTGCATAAGCTAGATAATCTGTTGTATCACCACGAAAAGCAGCGCGAGAGGATATGTTTACAATTCTACCATTCTGCTGAGTTTTAGCATGATCAATAAATTCTTTGCATAAAATTCCTACAGCCGTTGTGTTTACCGAAAAAGTTTCTTCCCAAATTTTTAACCAATCATTGGTTGGCAATGAATCAGCTGCACTTGGGGAAATTCCTGCATTGTTTACTAGCGCAGATATTGGACCATATTTTTGAATAAGCTGTGGAATAAAGCCCATTACTTGTGAAGAATCCGAAAGATCACAGGATGCTATAAAACTTGGATTTTGAAGCTCATTTTTTAATTTATCGGCTTCAGACTTGTTAGAATTGTAGTGGATAATCACTTCTGCTCCGGATTCGGAAAGCTGCTTTGCAATAGCTCTACCAATTCCTCTAGAAGCTCCCGTAACAAGTATTCTTTGATTTTTAAGGGAAATATTCATAGTGTAAAAATAGATTCAAATTGCTTTCTAAAATCTTTTTAAACAATTGAATTATATTCTTATAAGTTATAATTACAATGCTAGTATTTTTAGCTCGATAGATAATCAAAGCTTTAATTGTCCTAATTTAATATCAATTTATGTATTTCATTATTAATTTATTAGTATAATTAGTGATACTTAAAAAAAGAAAAGGACCTAATTTTTCCTTAAAGCTTTTTCATCATCAACAACTTTCGGGATTAAGGCACCAAAATAATTCATCATTATTTTTGTGAACGAAAGCAACATCGGTTTATCCCAATCGGATAAATCTGACCAATAACTAGACATTAATTGATCATTATCATGAGGAATACAGTGATAATAAACATTGCCAGAAACATTAGATTTTGCAATTATTATCAATGCTGCTACTTCTTTCTTTTGTTCTCTAAAAAATATTTTTATACTGAAAGCATAATTCCCCTCTCCAGCTGTAATGTAGTTTTGAATTGAATAACCTTTTTTCATTTCTAGACCACCACTAATCATAGTTTGATACCCTTTTACACAATAATTATATTCCTCTTCTGTAGTAGGTGATGCTTTTTGGGCTAAACCAGATAAGCTTACCATAAATAAGAGACTTATAACAAAAAGCAATTTATTATTCATAATAATATTTTTATAATGTAATATATCAAATAGTTTAAATGTAAAATCTTGTATTTAAAGGATTACAACAAACAATAAAAAGATATAAATACCTACTTCCACCGCTTTAATTGTATAATAAATAAGCACAATGAAAAAGCCCAAATACGGGTCTTAAAATGGAAATGTGTCGGAAATGTGTCGGACTTTGGAATTAAAAAAGGGCTTCAATTGCTTGAAACCCTTGCTGTATTCGCTCCCCCTTCTGGACTTGAACCAGAGACCCTCTGATTAACAGTCAGATGCTCTAACCAACTGAGCTAAGGAGGAATTTCCCCTTTCGGGGCTGCAAAAATAGGGGTTTAGCCTTTCATACAAAAAAAATACACTAAAAATTAAATAATCCACCCGTTTCAAATCCTATAAATACGCCCGACTCATCTGATTTTATATGATACGTCTTTAAAAAATAGCCCTCTCCACTGCTGTTTCTTCCATTGTGCATCAAAAATTTGTAACGATGTAATGGACAGACCACATTGCCTAAAGCATCTATAGATCCATCAGCCATAATTCCGCTAGCATGTGGACATTTATGGGCAAATGCAAATAATTGTTGATTGAATTGAGCAAGGGTTACCATTTTATCACCTGCCTTAACCAAACACATATTATTGGGTTGCCAAATTATTTCTGCAACGCTCTCCACAATTTTGTGCCACGTAATTTTTTTCTCGCTCATTAATTAATACAACATACTCTTATATGGATACCTTATATGATACATTTCTCTTACTTTATCTAAAATTAAATCTCGCAATGCATCTAAATTATTTTTTTCCAATGCAGAAATAAATACACAATTATTATTAGTTACTTGATCCCACTTTTCTTTTAGATCTTTTAGTAATTCTTGTTTTACATCATCTTCTAACCACTCGTCGAATGTTTTTTCTTCATATAAATCCATTTTATTAAAAATGGTGAGGATTGGTTTTTCAAAAGCTTTTAATTCTTGCAAGGTTTTATTTACCACACCAATCTGATCTTCGTATTGAGGATGAGAAATATCAACTACGTGCAACAAAATATCTGCTTCACGAACTTCATCCAAAGTGCTCTTAAAACTTTCTACTAAATGATGCGGAAGCTTTCTAATAAATCCAACTGTATCGCTCAATAAAAATGGCGTATTTTCAAATACAACTTTTCTTGTTGTAGTATCAAGCGTTGCAAACAATTTATTTTCTACAAACACATCGCTTTTGCTCAAAACCGCCATTAGTGTGCTTTTGCCAACATTGGTATATCCTACTAACGCTACTCTTATCAACTCTCCTCTTTCTTTTCGTTGAGTAAATGCTTGCCGATCAATTTCACCTAAACGCTTACGTAGTAATGAAATTTTATCTTTTACAATTCTTCTATCAGTTTCAATTTCTGTTTCACCCGGACCCCTAGTTCCAATTCCACCTCCTTGTCTTTCTAAGTGTTTCCACATACCCTTTAATCGAGGTAATAAATATTGGTATTGTGCTAACTCAACTTGTACTTTAGCTTGTGCTGTTCTTGCACGTCGTGCAAAAATATCTAGAATTAAATCGCTACGGTCTATGGTTTTTACGCTCAACTCTTTTTCAATATTGGCAATTTGTGATCCAGTTAATTCGTCATCAAAAATTACCAGGGTAATATTTTTTCCGTTGAGGTAATTTTTAATTTCTTCTAATTTACCCTTACCAACAAATGTTCTACTATCGGGATGGGCTAATTTTTGAGTAAATCTTTTAACGGTGGTAGCCCCCGCAGTTTCAGCTAAAAAAGCAAGTTCATCTAAGTATTCTGTTGACTGCTCATTCGTTTGTTCTTTTAAAATTACCCCTACTAAAACGGCCCTTTCTTCTTTGGCAATTAGTTGTTTTTTCTCAATCAATTGATAATATTTTTTGCAAAGTTAGTCTTTCAATAGTTCTTCTAAATAAGAAAGCCTTCCGCATTGGCAGAAGGCTTTAAATTCTTTTATATAAAAATTATAGTCCGCTTATAGATATTCCCAAGCTCCAACGGTTCATGGTAGGGCCAGCACCATCCTTTAAAACGCCCAATACATTATAACTGCCCTGTAAACCAATAATGCCATAGCCAACTCTACCTGTTAAAGCCAATGAAGTGCCATTAAAGAATTTTTTACTTTGCTCTTTTTCAATGTAAGTAGTTCCATAAAGAGACTGCCCAAGTCTATTTACATAATTTTTCCCCTTAGAATAGGACTTCAATAAAGTACCTACTTTAGCCCCAATAGCAAACTTCCATGATTTATTCATGTTGTTTGGATTAGAAAAATAGCGAATCTCAACAGGTATTTCAAGATAAATATTAGTTACCTTAAACTTACTAAAATGGTCGAGGGAATCAGCAATAATAAAAGGAAGTTTAGTTGCATTAGACCTCACATTTACATTGGTATTATTAAAAAACATATTACTACTTCCAAGGCCAAACCCTAAACCAAGGCTCATTTTTGGGTTCGTTTTAAAAGGTTTATCAAACATAAAGTAAAAGTTAAAATGCCTGCTAAGCCCACCGCCAGTTCTAACGCTATCTGGGCGACCCGTCCAAACATCTGCACCATATTGAATCATAAAATGATCTTTGGTACGATTAGGCACTACAATTTTCTTAGTATCAGTTGTTTGGGCTGTTGCACCCAATCCAATTAGAACCGTAATCAGTAAGAATATTTTTTTCATTTTGGTTGTTTAAGCAATTATTTCTCTTGCTCATGGCAAAAATAATAGAATTGATTGCATAAAAAGGGTTAAAAATTAGACAAAATGCATTCTTTTGCCTTTTAGATTGATTAAATTCGGCTGTAAACAGCAGATAATTTATATTTAGGGCTCCTGTATAATAAAAAAAGGATTGATGAAGACTGATTTTTTACAAGGCAAAAGGATATTAATTGCGGAGGACGATTTTGTGAATCAGAAGTTAATTACCCATTCACTATCGCCTACTGGTGTGGTTTTTGATATTGCAAGTAATGGATTAGAAGCTATTGAATTATTACGAAAAGGTGATTATGACCTTATTCTAATGGATATTAATATGCCAGAAATGGATGGATTTGAAGCCACTCAAATTATTAGAAAGGACATCAATAAAACAATACCAATTATTGCAATGACCGGCTGGAGCAGCAGAACAGAAGGTGATAAATTTACAAAAGTTGGAATGAATGGCTGCTTAGCAAAGCCATTTGGCCTAGATGCTTTATATAGTACCCTGAGCGAAATTTTTCAAACAGATTCGATAGAGAACGCAAAACCGGTTGTAGAAAAAGTAGAGGAAAAATTAGTAATCGATTTAGAAATGTTGAATGAACTTGCCGAAGGCGATATTGATTATAAAAATACTATAATCAATATGTTTTTAGAAAGTATGCCAGAAACCATTCAAAAAATGGAGGACAATCTGGCCCAAGAAGACTGGACGAATTTGTATAAATCTGCACATTATGGAAAATCTTCGCTTTCGGTAATAAAAGTGCCCGAAATGTATAAACTCGCCCATAGTATAGAACATAGCGCTAAACAGCAAGTTCAGTTAGATACAATACCCGAGGCAATGAATTTATTTAAAAAATACTTTGATCAAGCCAAAGAATACCTTCTTAATGAAAAAACAACTTTATCATAATTTGATAAGGGTTACGCTAAAAATGAAAATGTATTTTGAATTTTAAAGAACTAGGATTAGACGAAAAATTGTTAGAAGGGATTGATGCAATGGGCTACGAAACAGCAACACCTGTTCAGGCTCAAGTTATACAACCAATTTTAGAAGGGAAAGATATTATCGCATCTGCTCAAACAGGTACTGGTAAAACCGCAGCTTTTTTATTGCCTATCGTGCACAAGATGCTCACCTCACCTCATCCTGCTCATCAAATTAATGCATTGATTATTGTACCTACAAGAGAGCTAGCAATACAAATTGCAGAGACCATGGAGGGGCTTGGTTATTTTACTGATATCAGTTGTATAGCAGTTTATGGAGGAGGAGATGGCAATTCGTTTGTTGCAGAAAAAAAAGCATTGAGTAGCGGAGTAGATATGGTAGTATGTACGCCAGGGCGGATGATAGCACACTTAAATATGGGCTATGTAAAAATGAAGGAAGTAAACTATCTAGTTTTAGATGAAGCCGATAGGATGCTCGACATGGGATTTAATGATGATATCATGAAAATCATTTCATTTCTACCTAAAGTAAGGCAGAACTTATTATTTTCTGCTACTATGCCACCTAAAATGCGCGACTTGGCTAGAAAACTATTACATCATCCAGTTGAAATAAATATTGCAGTTTCTAAGCCACCAGAACAAATTGTACAACAGGCATTTGTTATTTATGATGCTCAGAAAATTCCACTTATTAAATACGTTTTAAAAAGTAAAGATTATACTAGGGTAATTATTTTTTGTTCTAAAAAGCAACAGGTAAAACAATTGAGTGCAGAACTCAAGCGTGCAAAGTTTTCTATAGAAGAAATTCATTCTGATTTAGAACAAGATAAACGCGAACAAGTAATGCAAGACTTTCGCAATAAAAAATTAAAGATACTTGTAGCAACAGATATATTAAGTAGAGGTATAGATATTGAAGAAATTGAATTGGTAATTAATTTTGATGTTCCAAATGATGGCGAAGATTATATTCATCGAATTGGAAGAACGGCTAGAGCAGAAAGTACAGGTACAGCTATTACTTTTATAACTGAAGCAGAACAACGTAAATTTGCAGCAATAGAAGAATTATTGGGCAAACAGGTTGATAAAATTCCGGTACCTGCTGAGTTTGGAGAAGTGCCATCTTATTCACCAAGAACTGGTGGAAACAGAAATGGTGGCGGTGGCAAACAATGGCAAAAACGCAGGTAGTTTAATTGGGAATAAATTTTATACAAACTGGCGCGCCTACTTTAATTCTGTTACCAGTATCTGTTAATAATCCCGACAATTGATTTCTTTTAAAAACAACTATTTCATCAGATTGTTGATTAGCTACCAATAAATAATTACCACTCGGGTCTATACCAAAATTTCTAGGAGCCTTTCCCATAGTGGATTGTGTGGATACATAGGTAAGCCTTCCATTAGATTCGATGGCATAAATTACAAGCTCATTAAACTCCCCTCTATTAGAAGCATACAAAAAATTACCATCAGGAGAAATATGGATATCGGCAGCTCCATTTTTTCTGGTATCGTTCTTTTGTATCATCGTTATCGACTGCAGGAGCGTTAATTTTCCTTTATTAAATTTCATAACATTTACTGTACCATCTAACTCTTGAACTGAATAAGCAATTGATTTTTTAGGATGAAACGTTAAATGTCGAGGACCACTTCCTGGAGTTGTATTAAAAATAGAAATAGGTGAAGATGATAATGGAGCACTAGAATTTAAATAATTAACCGAGTGAACCGTTATTTGATCTGTTCCTAAATCTTGTACTAGTAAGAATTTTTCATCGGGAGATAAAATGGAAGAATGTACATGTGGTTTTTCCTGTCTGCTTGTATTAATACTTTTCCCTGTATGTTGTATAATTTGTGAAGTTGAATCTAAACTTCCATCTTTATTTATTTTAATTGCTTTTAAACTCCCACTAGTGTAGTTAGCTACAAAAACATAACGATTTTTACTATCAACAGTAACATGACAAGGATGATCGCCTTGCGACAAAACGCTATTTAGTTTTTCCATTGATCCAGTAACTTTATTAAAACGAATAGCAGTTACGCCACCAAGTTTGTTTCCCAACTCGTCAACCGAGTAAATCAATTTATTATTAAATCCTGTAGTTAAAAAAGAGGGATCTTCAATAGCAATTTTACTAATATAGTTTGCCGTTCCTTTTGTATTATCAAAATGATAATAATAAACACCCTCACTTTTGCCCGTATTGGTATACGTACCAATTAATATATTCTGCGAATAGGCTCCAATAAAAGACAAGCAAGAAAACAGGAAGAGGAATAGTACATTTTTAGAATTAAACAATCTATTTATCATAGCAGTAAATGGTTTATACAATTTTTGCTAAAGAAGTGGTTAAGTATTATAACGAAACTACTATTAATTAGTAAATGAGTAGTAAAAATCCTCTTAATTTATTTTTTTATAATAACAATCATATCTATACCATCTCTATAGAAAAGGCAAGCATTGGCGTTGGGTTTGTTGCTGATTTGAGTTATAAGTTTTAATTTGAGTTCATGCGTATTACAAAATTAGACAGCTTAAGAGGAATATTTAGTTTAATGGTAGCCATGTATCATTTTGACAAAGCTTTTTTACCTGATTCAATTTACAATCAATTCTTCATTCGTGAATCAGTTTCATTTGTTGATTTCTTTTTTGTTTTATCTGGATTTATTATTGCAACCAAATATGAAGGCATTCAATCGAACCAAGATTTTTATACTTATTTAAAAAAACGCCTGATTCGATTATACCCATTACTGTTATACACAACAACTGTTTATTTATGTGTTCAATTGGCTGCTAATTTTTTATTTCCAGCAATGATAGCTAGTAAAGAGTCTTTGCTTACGCTATTAATAGCGTATATAGATACAATGACATTTCAAAATTCAACACAAATTTTTAATTCTTTATACACTTCTAATGTTGGAAATATGGGAATGAATTTTCCTTCGTGGTCTATTTCTGCAGAAATGATAATTTATATTTTCTTTGGTTGGATTGTATTAATAAGTAGCAAAAATAAAAAAAGGAGAAATTGGATTTTTGGAATTATTTTATTAACCGCTGTTGGCTTCTCAATTTATAAGCAACGTTTTTATTTTACAGACGATTTTGGATATATAAGAGGAATCATATCTTTTATGCTAGGTTATTTTGTTTGGTATATTTCTTCAAAAACCAAAAAATGGGATGCCAGATTAGAATGGCTTTTTCCCATTCTTCTAATCGTTGTATTTTATTATTTAAATAAATATTCGGGCAGCCAAAAAGAAATGTTGGCCTTAATATCAACTCCATTATTATTTGCACTTTCAATTTTGATTATTAATAAGTCGGATGGATTAATTAGCCGTTTTTTATCAATAAAGCCGCTTCAGTTTCTTGGTAAATTGTCTTATTCTATTTACTTAAATCATATTTTAATTATAACTATCGTTCCTCATTTTATGTTTAAAATAGTTGGAGTTAATAAATCACCTACACAACAAATTGGAGTGTTATTTTTATCCTTCACTGTTTTGATAGTCTATAGTTATATAACGTATTTATTTATTGAAAAAAGAATTGGCGAAAGACTTACGTCTATATATATCAAAACAACCTAATACAGTAAAAATCTAAGCACTTGCTGCATAGTAATTCAACCTTTAACTAAACATTTGGCCAATTTTCCTTTATTTAATAGTCTTTGACACTATGATTGGGTATTTTTGCCTTCTAATTAAAAAGCCCAATTTGAAAAAAATAGCCATATTCATATTGATTCTATGTTTTATAACATTGCAATCTTATGATACTACGCCAATAGCAACTAGTAATAGCTTTCTGTTGAATTCACTGCATATTTCAAGTAAGTTAAATATTAATAACGAAGCAGTTCGTTATGCAATTAATGGGTACGAAAAACTACTTGAACAGGGTAGACTAATTAATAAACGCTATTTAACTATTGCAGATTTTAGTAAGCCAAGCAGTGAAGAACGATTTTATATTATCGACATGGAGGCCGAAGAAATGGTAATTCAAACGCTTGTGGCACACGGAAAAAATTCAGGTACATTATTTGCAAAAATGTTTTCCAATAAAAACTCTTCTAACCAAAGTAGTTTAGGCTTTTATATTACGGGCAACATATATCAAGGAAAACACGGAAGGTCACTTTCTTTAAATGGCGTTGAAAATGGAATTAATGATATGGCCGCGCAAAGAGCAATTGTTTTACATGGAGCTGGTTATGTTAGCAAAGAAGCTATTCGTCAGATGGGATATTTAGGCAGAAGTCAGGGCTGCCCAGCAGTTCCAGAAAGTCAAGTACAAGATATCATCAATACAATTCAAGGAGAATCATGTTTATTTATCTATGCGCCAGATAAAAATTACCAGAGGCAATCTAAGTTGATTGGATAATTTTTTTCTAAAATCGATTTATCTCACCAACATCAATTATTTTTAGGCATACCAAAACAATAGATATGCTAAGGATTGCCATATTTTTTTGCTGTTGTATTTACACAACAGCTTTTGTTAAAGCTCAAACAATTCCAAACCCAAAATCTCATTTTGGTTTCTCCATAGGAGATAATTATCAATTAGCCACTTTCACACAAACCGAATCTTATTTAAAAAAACTTTCTGCGGTTTCAAAAAAAATGAAACTAGTAAGTATAGGTAAAACCGAAGAAGGTCGTGAACAATATATGGTAATTGTGTCGGACCCTTCTAATCTGGCAAAACTAGAAAGGTATAAATCGATTTCTCAACGCATGGCTAGAGCAGAGGGTCTATCTGAAGCAGAAGCCAAATCATTGGCAGCAGAAGGAAAGGCTGTTGTATGGATTGATGGTGGATTGCATGCTACTGAGGTAGTAGGTATACATCAGTGGATAGAATCATTGTACCAGATCATTACTAGAGAAGATGAAGAAACCAAGCGCATTTTAAAATCAACTATTATTCTATTTGTTCATGCAAATCCAGATGGACAAGAATTAGTATCAAACTGGTACATGCGAAATGCTGATACACTAAAGAGATCAACATCAAATGTTCCAAGATTGTATGAGAAATATATTGGTCATGATAACAATCGCGACTTTTACATGACCAACATGAGCGAGTCGAGAAACATGAGCCTACAACAATATGTAGAATGGATGCCACAAATTTTATACAATCACCACCAAACTGGTCCGCCAGGAACAGTAGTAGCCGGGCCTCCATATAGAGACCCATTCAATTACGTTTATGATCCGTTGTTAATTACTGGTATTGATCAATTAGGTGCTGTTATGAGTAGCAGATTGAATGCTGAAAACAAACCTGGGTACACCATGAAAAGCGGTTCTGTATATTCAACTTGGTGGAATGGAGGCTTAAGAACTACTGCATACTATCATAATATTATTGGATTACTTACCGAAATAATTGGCAATCCAACTCCAATAAAAATACCTTTTGTACCCAATAGATTAATTCCTAATAGCGCAACGCCATTTCCAATTGAACCACAAAAATGGTACTTTAAAAATTCAATTGATTATTCTGTTTCGCTTAATTATGCGGTTTTAAATTATGCCTCAAGGTATAAAGATGAGTTGTTGATGAACATTTATACAATGGGAAAAAATTCAATTGAAGCTGGTAGTAAGGATCATTGGACAAAATCACCGAATAAAGTAGAAATGGCAACTGATTTAGCAAAAGCAGATCAAAAAGAAATGCGCAATGATACATTGCCACTAGCCTATTTCGAAAAAATTTATAAGAAGCCAGAATTAAGAGATCCAAGAGGATATATCATTCCCATTGATCAAACTTCTACTGCAATTACATTCATCAATATTTTAATAAAAAGCGGTATTAAAGTAGAAAGAGCAACCGATAATTTTACTGTTGGGAATAAAAACTATAAAGCAGGTTCTTATATTGTTAAAACAAATCAAGCATTTCGACCACATGTAATTGATATGTTTGAACCTCAAGACCATCCAAATGATTTTCAATATCCCGGTGGCCCTCCTGTTCGACCTTATGATGCTGCTGGATGGACGCCCGCATTTACTATGGGTATTGAGTTTGATAGATTATTAGAATCGTTTGATGGACCCTTTCAAACAATTCCTTATGGAGAAATTCAAAAAGCAAAAGGAAGTATTGAAACAAATGCAAAAGGATATCAGTTTTCGGCAAAAGACAATGCAAGTTTTATTTTAGTAAATGATTTACTAAAAGCCGGAATTGCTGTTGAAAAAAATGCCAATTATTTTTCTGTGGAAGCAAATGCAACCGTAAATGCTGTGATGGAAAAGGGGGTAAGCTATGGTGTTCAAATTACTGGTATTAAACAAATGCCATCAACCCAATCAGTAAAATTAAAATCAAAAAGAATTGCACTTTGGGATGTATATGGTGGTTCTATGCCTTCTGGATGGACAAGATGGATTTTTGAACAATATCACTTCCCTTTTAATGTTGTATTTGCAAAAGAAATAGATGCTGGGGGTTTAAAAAATAAATATGATGTAATTGTTTTTGTTGGCGGAGCCATACCATCAATGCGTCCTGAAACTGCAGGTAGCGGATCAGAATTTGGTGGTCGTGAGCCCAATGAATCAGAAATTCCTGAAGAGTATCGCGCTACATTAGGAAAAATAACTGCTGTTAAATCTATTCCAGCAATTAAAGAATTTTTAGAAGCGGGTGGTTCGGTAGTAACAATTGGCAGTAGTGCTAATTTAGCGTATCATTTACAATTGCCAGTAAAAAACGCTTTGGTAGAAATGGTAAATGGAAAAGAGCGACCATTACCCGGAGAGAAATTTTATATTCCAGGTTCGGTAATGCAAGTTGCAGTTAACCCAAACGAAAAAGCTAATTGGGGAATTGGAAATAAAGCAGATGTTTATTTTAGTGCTAGTCCAGTTTTTAATTTAGAACCCAATGCTATTGCAACAAAACAAGTAACTCCTTTGGCATGGTACGCTTCAGACAAAACATTAAGAAGTGGTTGGGCATTTGGTCAGTCTTATTTGCAAGATGCTGTTGCAGCTTTTTCAGCAAATGTTGGCAAGGGAAAATTATATGTTTATGGTCCTGAAATAACTTTTCGTGCACAAACACATGGCACTTATAAAATGTTGTTTAATCAATTGTTAGGAGAAGAGTAAAATAATTACAAAATACCCCAAACCTTGATGTGAATATTTTTCACATCAAGGTTTACTGGATATAAACAAAATAAAGCCAAATTAAATCGAAGTTGTTTGATGTATTTAAAATCATTTAGTGGGATCATATCATTCGTTTGAATTATGTTCCAAACAGCAGGAATAAATTCTCCACTCTTTTCAATATCAACTATTTCGTGGTTAATGTAAAACGGGTAATTTCTTTTTCCATTAATTGAATCGAAAATACCAAAACGAAAAGACGGCTGTTTTTTTATCCCATCTTTTTTCATTTTTATTTCTGCAGAAACTTCCACAAATAAATTCTTGTATTTTTTTGAGAAAGGCAGATCTTTAATTAAACTAGTATCCAATTGAGTGATACTAATTTTTTTCAATTCTTCTAAATCATATTTTAATAATAGATCTCGTATTACAGTACTTTCTTTTTCATTAGAAGGGAATATTTTATTATTGTTGCAAACGTATGAGTTAATAATTTTAAAATTATTCAACAGATTAGTAATATGTTTTTTAATGGAATCATTCTTAAATGGTACCATTGATAAATCGGGAGTGAGTTTGTATAATTCTTTTCCTGAAATCATGTATTCTTTAAAAATATAATCTTCAATTACTCTACTCGAATACATAAAAGGCATGCTCTGTTTATTTCTAAAACCAGCGAAAGTATCTATTACTCCGGCCATCCAATTTACTTGCCTGGGTTGATAAGGAAGGCTTTTGTAATTGTTTAAAATCATGGAAACAATTGTAGGCGCGAGGTTATTATGAGAATTTACAGAATAGAATTTTTTAGGAACCTTAAGCATAGGTGAATAAACAATCAAAGGCACATGATAATCATCAATACTTGATGTTGAGGGGAAAGAACCTATATGGTGGTCGCCAGTGATAAAAAATATGGTATTATTAAAATCAAGTCTTTTAGCATATTGCTTAAAGAAATTATTCAAGCAATCATCTGCAAACAAAAAAGTTACAAGAACTCTTTTTGTTTCTTTAAGTATCTTTTTAATAGCTGGAGTTACACTTAATGTCTTTATCTTTTTTTCAAATAACTTTTCATAAACCAATTTTTGTTCAAACAAATAGGGAACATGAGTTGTGGCCGTATGATAAATATTAAGGTAAGGAGTTGAAGGCAAACTATCCATTATCTCTAAACTTCTGTTGAAGAGGGCATCATCTGGATATCCCATTCCCCACCCTTCATTACTAGCGCTCATTTTTTTATACTTAGATCCAAATTGCAAGTATGACAAATCGGTTCCTTGCCTTCGGATGAATCCACCCATATTATCGAAATCTGTATTTGATCCGGTTAAAAATTTTGTATGATATCCATTTGCTTTTAATATATTAATAAGCGATAAATGATCGGGCATAATTGGTATTGAAGCGAATCCTTTTTTACCATAAGGAAGCGATCCTTCAATTGCGGGATGAGCAGCAAAAGTTCCAGGGGAAGTACTTAAAAAATTATCCCATGTAAGACTATAATTACTTAGCGAATCTAAAAATGGAGTGAAGCTAGTAGCAAATGCATTTGCACCACTGAAATCCTTAGACAGGCCTTCTGTAACAATGATAACAATATTCGGTGGTTTATCTTGGTCAAGATTAAAATATTGTCCAAGTACATCAGCTTCATCGTTTTGATGCAGTAAAGGATATTCTTTACTGCTAAAATTGAATGGCTGGTTTTTTTGATAGAAATTAATAGCGGTATTTAGTTCGGTCGTATTAAGGTTTTTTGAATCAAATGTTTCTTTCGAGAATAAAAAATGATAACTATCGGCAATCCAATAACTAAACTTGTTGGAGGTAAGATAATAGGCCGATCTATCTTTAAATAAATTGGGACTAGGTTGAGCAAAACGCATTGATAGCGTTGCAATTATTGAAAATATAAAAAATAAAATCAATAAGTACCTTTTGAAAATTACCTTTTTCAAAAATGAAGTGTATGCAATCCAATAAATGAAATAACAAAAAACAAATGGCAAAAAAACAGATACTCCTCTAGTTATCATCTGTTTAATTGTATCCCATATCTCAAACGCTTCTCTGTTAAATAATTCATGATCAAAAGGATTATTCCTTTCAGAAAAAGTCATTATTAAACCTATATAAGCAGAAAGGCAAAGTAGGTTTAGAATATGAAGCATAATTAGGCCTATCTTTTTATTACTATCGTTATTAAACAAAAAGATAGGCCTAAT
>JBKJQV010000399.1:0-16472 GCA_046593815.1 Sediminibacterium sp.
ATGCAAATTATTGTTGAAGAAAAAGTTCCAATTATTTGCATCAACTTTTCTATAGCAGGATATAGCAATGGTATATTAACTCCAAAAGGATTTTTTGTTGCGGCTTTGCATTGTTGAATATGTTCTCGCAAAACTTCAGGATACATACTACCAGCACCAATCAAACCAAGGCCACCAGCATTGCTAACTGCACTTGCTAATTTCCAACCACTAGCCCAAATCATACCCGCTTGAATAATTGGGTATTTAATATTGAAGAGAGTAGTTATTCGATTGTTCATGCAATAAATTCTATTTGTGAAGATAAAAAGAATTTGCCTGAGACAAGCAAGTAACGGTTAAATCATTAATACAAACATGCTCAGGAAGGGAGGCAGTATAGTAAACAATATTGGCCACATCTATTGCTTGTAAAGCTTTGTATCCATCATATACTAGGTCGGCTTTTTGCTCATTACCTTTAAAGCGTACCAAAGAAAATTCAGTTTCAGCAGCCCCAGGATGTATTGCGGTAACTTTTATTTTGTAGGGAAGCAAATCTATACGCATGGCTTTGCTAATAGCATCTACAGCATGTTTTGAGGCACAATATCCATTGCCATCTTTATATACTTCTTTGCCTGCTGTTGATCCAATATTTATAATCTGCCCTTTTCCGTTTTTCATGAACATTGGTAGTACGGCTTTACTCATATACATCAAGCCTTTCAAGTTAGTATCTATCATTGTATCCCAATCATCTAAAGAAGCATTTTCAAAACTATCTCTTCCTAAAGCTAATCCTGCGTTGTTTACTAATACATCAATATGTTGCCATTCAATTGGCAACGATTCAATAGCATCAAAAACTGCTTTTCGATTTTGAATATCAAAAGACAACGGCAATACTTTTATACCGTTGTTTTTTTCAAGTTGATTGGCTAACTCAACTAATCTATCTTCTCTTCTGCCTGTAATAATGCAATTCCAACTTGCCTTTGCAAATGTTTCGGCAATTGCTTTTCCAAATCCTGAACTTGCTCCTGTAATTAAAATTATTTTATTCATAAAAAATTATTGCTGTTAATTTAACAATGAGATTGGTAAGAATGTTTGCCTATTGAATATTTTCAATAAAACTCAATATAAATTCATTTACTTGTTTAGTTGCTTCCCACATTCCCATATGACCCACTCCATCTAAAACATGTAAATATTTTGTTGTAGGAAGTTTTGCTTGTTCAAGTACATCATTTATTGGAGCGGCAATATCTTCAGTGCCAGCAATAAATAAGATGGGCAGATTAGATTCTTTAAGAACAAATGCTCTATCTGGCCTTACCATCATTGCATGATAATATGCTTGCAATGATGTATTGCTAAATAGTTTACTCTTTTCTATCAATTCATCTACAGCATCTGAAAAAGCTTCTTTAAAAATCTCCCCAAATAAATTAGGAATGGTATTTTTTAGGAATGAGTATCCACCATATTCTGCTATAATCTCAATCCCTTTGGCTCTATTAACTTTTTTTGCTTCATTATCAGCATAAGCTATTGAATGAATCAATCCAAATCCTTTTAAATAATTGGAGTATTTTTCAGCAAATGCCAATGTTATATAACCACCCATGCTATGGCCCAATAAAATACATTGAGTAATATTTTCTTGGTCTAATAAATCTTTAATGTCATTAGCCATATGTTCAACGGTTAATGTACTTTTATCTTCCATTAAAGGGGAGGATCTAGTTCCCTGTAAATCAGGGACTATTACTTTGCAGTAATCTTTAAGAAAATTAACTTGATTGTCCCAAATGCTCCCATCTTCACCAAAGCCATGAACTAAAACAACGGGAATTCCTTTGCCATAAATATTGTAATGCAGGTTACATTTGTGTTGATTCATAAAAATATTTAATCAGGAATAATTACTGCTTTGCTAGTCTTTTTTTGATCTTCATGAATACATGAAAAAAGATGAAAAGAATACTTGCAAATAAGCTCATTTTAAAAATATAATCGCCATACTTCACATAGAAAGTTAACTCGTTTTTTATTGGAACAGCGTATTTAATAATAGCTGTAGTATCCCATGGTTTTTGCTCTTTAATTTCACCATATTCGTTTATAACAGCTGAAATGCCTGTATTGGCGCTTCTTACAACCCATCTCCTTGTTTCAATAGCTCTTAGTCTTGCATAAGCAAGGTGTTGTTTATGCCCGGGTGTATTACCCCACCAACCATCATTGGTTATTACTGCTAAAACATTTGCTCCTTTAGTAACATAACTATTAATATATTCTCCATAAATACTTTCGTAGCAAATAATAGGAGCAGCTATATATTTATTACCAGAAGATTTAAAAACGGCCGATTGCGCTGATTTTCCGTATCCTCCTGTACTTCCTCCAAATTGTTCAAAAACCGGCGACATGAATCGTAGAAAAGAAGGCAATGATTCTACTCCAGGAACTAATTTACTTTTATTATATAGTTGAATAGGTTCGCCAGATTTAATAGCAATTGCAGCATTAAACGCATCGAAATACATACCTGATGAATTGGTATGTGCAGTTGGTGTTTCTTTTACAGAGCCATAATTTTTAAATGTTTCTATACCAGATATCAACGTAATAGTCGGATGTTTTTTTGCAAATTCAAATATCGGTTGATAGTAAATATTTTGGGTAATATTTTCCTGCCATTCAGTTACACTCATGGCTGTTTCTGGCCAGATAACTAAATGTGTATTACTATCAATAGCTGATTCTGAAAGTGCAATTAATTTATTTATTTGTTGAGACGCATTGCTCAATTCAAATTTTTCGTAGGGATTAATATTGGGTTGAACAATTACTATGTTTTCTTTTGAAATTGAAGTGTTGGATTTTAAAAAAAAGTTGGAGTTTAAAATTAAAGCTACAAGTAACAGCAATGATAGCCACTTAAGTGATTGATTCTTTCTAGCTTCTTTTTTAAAAAGGTTCTCCCAAAAATCATACAACAGTATATTAATTAATAATACTAGTAAGCTTCCACCACCAACTCCTGTATACTCATACCATTGCACATAGGAGGGATGATTTGCAAAAACATTTCCTACCGTAAGCCATGGCCAACTCAATTCCCAATTCAAATGAATATATTCGAAACTCAGCCAGAATATAACTAACGTAATGAACGATATTGTTTTGTTGTATTGTTTTTTACAAATTCCATAACCCCACCATGGTAAACACATTAATAAGCTGTTGGCTATTATGGCTGCAATTGCTCCTACACTTGTAGAATTCCACAACCACCAAGTGGTAGCTGCATTCCATAAAAGCATTGTAATAAATGTATAACCAAATAATTCTTTTGAACTATTAGTGTTATCAGCAACAAAAAGTAATGGAACGAAAGCAACAAAAATCAACATAGTAAAGTACGACTCAGGCCATGCTAGAAAAAGCAGTAAACCTGATAAAGCAGATAATCCTAACTTATATTTTTGTTTCAATCAAATTATTTTAGAAGGTATTTATTTCCTACTGTAGTTTGGTGCTTCTTTGGTAATATCAATATCATGCGCATGACTTTCTTTCATACCTGCATTGGTAATTTTAATGAAAGTTGCTTTTTGTAAAGCTTCAATATTTTTAGCGCCACAATAACCCATGCCAGCTCTTAGTCCACCTACATATTGATAAATAATTTCACTCAAACTTCCTTTGTATGCAACCCTTCCTTCAATCCCTTCTGGAACGAATTTCTTAATATCTTCTTCTACATCCTGAAAATACCTATCACCACTTCCTTGGCTCATTGCGCCCAAACTTCCCATGCCTCTATATTCTTTAAATTTTCTTCCTTCATATATCATAGTATCACCCGGACTTTCTTCTACTCCTGCAAAAACACTTCCCATCATTACCATATTAGCTCCAGCTGCTAAAGCTTTCACCATATCACCAGTATACCTAATTCCACCATCTGCAATTAATGGAATACCCATTGGCTTCAAAGCTTTTGCCGCTTCCATTATAGCAGTTAATTGAGGAACACCAGCACCTGCAACAATTCTAGTAGTGCAAATTGAACCTGGTCCTATTCCTACTTTTATGCAATTAGCCCCTGCATCAGCCAATGCTTTTGCTCCAGCAGATGTTGCTACATTACCTGCAATGATTTGTAGTTTTTTAAAATTCTTTCTCAGTGCTTTTAAGGCTTCAACCACACCTTTACTATGGCCATGAGCACTATCTAAAGTGACTATATCAACTCCAACTTGTTGCAATGCATAAGCTCTGTCCATTAAGTCCTTGGTAATTCCTAATGCTGCACCAGTAAGCAATCTTCCTAAATTATCTTTTACAGCATTTGGAAAGTTGCGAATTTGTAAAATATCTCTGTAAGTAATTAGTCCAATCAATTTTCCTTGTTTATTTACTACAGGTAATTTTTCGATTTTATAATTCTGTAAAATTTTCTCAGCTTTCTTTAAATCGGTTCCTTCAGGTGCAGTGATTAAATTTTCCTTAGTCATCACTTCCTTAACCTTGCGTTTTTTATCTGTTTCAAAACGCAAATCTCTATTGGTTAAAATACCTACTAATTTACCACCTCCATCTATAATTGGGATACCGCCAATTCTATTGTCTTTCATTAATTTTAATGCATCACCAATGGTTGCATCTATCAATAAAGTAATTGGGTCGATGATCATTCCACTTTCACTGCGCTTTACTTTTCGTACTTGTTCTGCTTGTTTTTCAATCGACATATTTTTGTGCAGTATGCCCAGACCACCTTCTCTTGCTAAGGCAATAGCCAAATTGGCTTCGGTTACAGTATCCATTGCGGCCGATAAAATTGGCACGTTTAAGATAATTTCTTTTGTAAGATGTGAACTGATATTTACTTCTCTCGGAAGGGTTTCGCTGAAGGCTGGCATCAGCAAAACATCGTCGAAAGTTAATCCCTCTCCGAATAATCTGGTAGAGGTATTGCTTTTGGTAGACCGGTTGAGGTTTGTTGCCATGTGCAAAGATAGCTTTGTGAACAAATTACCTCCAAAATTATTTATAGTAGCTTTACAATATAAATAATTGACTCCCTCAATCCAATGTCAGTATTAAAGCCAACCGCAACAACACCCTATTTTACTTTCCAGTTTGCGCTACTTTGCTTAAGTAACTTTCTCTTTTCCACTAGTTTTAATATGATGATTCCGGAACTTCCGGGCTATTTAACTTCATTAGGAGGAGCTGAATACAAGGGGCTAATTATTGCATTATTTACTTTAATGGCTGGAATTTCTCGCCCCTTTAGTGGAAAGTTAACAGACACTATAGGTAGAGTTCCTGTTATGATTTTCGGGTCTTTAGTATGTGTTGTTTGTAGCTTATTATATCCTTTACTCACTTCAGTTGCTGGATTTTTATTCCTTCGTTTTTTGCATGGGTTCTCCACTGGTTTCAAACCAACAGCTACTTCAGCATATGGTGCAGATGTAGTACACGAATCTAGAAGAGGAGAGGCCTTAGGTGCTTTATCAATTGGTTACACATTGGGATCTTCTGCTGGACCAATGATTGGCAGTTATTTGGTAGATTTTTTTAGTTATGATATCATGTTTTATGTTTCCGCAGGTTTTGCTTTAGCTTCTGTTGCAATTTTATACAATGTAAAAGAAACTTTGCAGCATCCTCAGCCTTTTAGTGCTAAGTTATTGCGCATTAACAAGTCTGAAATATTTGAAAAAACTGCTTTACGCCCTTCCATTATTACAGTATTACTCTGCTTTTCTATAGGAACAATTCTAACCATAGCACCCGATTTAAGTGAACATTTAGGTTTGCACAATAAAGGTCTTTTCTTTGCTTTTTTTACAGTAGCATCTTTATTTATAAGAGTTGTTGCTGCTAAAGTTTCCGACCGATTTGGACGTGTGCCAGTTTTACTGGTTTCTTCTTTGGTATTAGTAGTTGCATTAATTATTTTGGCATTTGCTGGTTCAGTTAAAATGATGATGATCGGTTCTGTTATATATGGGTTAAGTTGGGGAACTAATAGTCCTGCTTTAAGCGCTTGGACAGTTGATTTATGTTCATCTGTAAATAGAGGTAAAGCCATTGCTTCCATGTATATAGCTTTAGAAATTGGTATTGGAACCGGTGCTATTTTTTCGGCATGGATTTACAATAATCAGGCAAGCAATTTTAAATATGCGTTTTTATTACCAAGTTTTTTTGCCCTAATAGCTTTTTTCTTACTCATTAAATGGAATAATCAGGCTAAGCCAATGCAATCATTTTCCCAGGAATTATTTGAATAACATTTTGTAATTCCAAGCTAAGTAATACACTAGCCATTTTACTACTACTAAATCCTACAGTACTTTTCAGGTCGTCTAATGGAAATTGCCCTTTATCTCTTAATAAACTTACTACCATTTGCTCATCGGAAGTTAATGATGCAAAAATGGATAATTGATTGATGGTAGATTTTAATTTTGTTGCCCAATTCATAGTAACCATTAAATGTTCTATGCTTGAGTATAGGTTCGCTTTATTTTCTTGAATTAATTTTAAACAGCCTGCACTTTTTGAATCGTTTATTTTTCCTGGCACAGCAAACAATTCTCTATTATATTGAAACGCTAAATCAGCAGTAATCATACTCCCTCCTTTAATATCAGTTTCTATAACAATGGTTGCATCTGCAATACCAGCAACAATTCTATTTCTTTTAGGAAAATTATGTTTGTCGGGTTTAGTTTGCTGATTAAATTCTGTTAGTAAGCCTCCTTGTAGTATTATTTCTTTTGCCAAAGAACGATGTTGTGCTGGATATAAATTATCTAAACCATGTGCTAGTACGCCTATAGTATTTAACTGATTTTTTAAAGCTGCTTTATGTGCAATTGCATCAATACCAAATGCTAATCCACTCACAATTAATGCATCTTTTGGCAATTGTTCAATGATGGATTCGGCAACTTGTTTGCCATACAACGTATTAGTTCGTGTACCAATAATACTAATTATTTTTTGCTCATTTAAATTACAATGACCTTTAAAATAAAGGAGTATAGGTGCATCGTAACAATTTAATAAACGCTGAGGATATGCTTTATCGTTTATATATAATGGACAAATATGGTGCTTCTCTATAAAAAGTAACTCTCTTTCTGCAAAAGAAAAATCATTCCATGATTTTATTTGTTTTGCTAACCATTCGTTAATCCCTTCAACAGCACACAATTCTTTTTTTTTTAGCAGAAAAAATGTCGGCCGCAGTTTCGAAATGCTGTATCAATCTTTTTTGTAGAACTGGACCAATATTCGGAATCATGGTAATTGCAACACGGTATAATAAATCGGTATGCATAAATAATTTTGCAGCAATCTCCACAAAATTCACTGAGTTGTATCAGGTATTTCTACCTTACATTTTAGTAATTGTAACGGTAGTTCTTCTATTAAGTGCTCTACCAATTTCTGTTTTATTATCACTAATAGGTTTACTATCTCCATAACCCTTAAAACTCATTCTCTTTACATCAACTCCTTTTAATACAAGCCATTCAACTATGGCTTTAGCCCTGTTTTCTGAAAGTTTAATATTGTCTTTCTGCATGCCAATATTATCGGTATGTCCGCTTATTTCAACTTGTAATGAGGGATTTTCAGTTAGTACTTGTAATAATTTGTTTAATTCAATTGCAGCATCAAAAGGAAGCTGGTAAGAGTTGGTAGTAAATTGAATATTTCTAAAAGTTAATGTAGCGTTGAGCTCAATTGGTTGTAATTGAATATCTTTTTTGTACACACTATCAGCTTGCTTATTACTTAATTCATACAACTCATTATAAAATAAATATCCTTTTCTATTTACAGAAAATGTGTAATCTTTTCCTATTGGAAGTGTAATAAAATATTCACCAGTTTCGTCTGTTTGAACTTTCATTAAAGATTCACCTGTACTATTATTTATTAACTCAACAGTTGAAGGTAATTTTTTATTGGTTTTTTTATCCGTTATTTTTCCTTTTACATACAATGTTCTGCTTGGTCTAATATCTGGCCGCATTTCAAATTTATATAAATCTAATTCCCCTCTACTATCACTTCTGTCACTTGCGTAGTAAGCAGTTAAACCATCTGCTGATACTGCCAAGCTTCCTTCATTTTCAATGGTATTAATTGGGTACCCTAAATTTTCTGGAATGCCCCATTCTCCCTTTCCATTTTTTCGAACAATGAAAAGGTCAGAACCACCATACCCTAATAATCCATCAGAAGTATAATATAAGGTTTGATTATCGGCATGAATAAAAGGTGCCTGATCATCTCCTTTTGTATTTATCGTAGGACCCATATTTACAGCGGTAGCCCACTTTCCATTTGGTTGTAAGTAACTAACATAAAGGTCTGATCCGCCATATCCGCCTGGACGGTTACTACTAAAATAAAGTGCTCTTTTATCTGGACTTAATGCTGGAGAACTTTCCCAAAATTCTGTATTTATTGCTTCACCCATATTTTGAGGCTCACTCCATCCCTGTGGTGTATAATATGAAATGTATAGATCGAAATTTCCATAACCACCCTCAGAAAATCTTGCTGTAAAAAGCATCCATTCGCCATCTTGTGAAACAGTAATGGCTCCTTTCTGAGATTCAAAATTAATATCTCCTTTAATTAAATTAGCCTTTCCAAATTTTTTATCAATAATAGAACTCTGAAAAAAATCTTCTCTAATTTGATTGCCTCTTCTTGTAAAAACCAACAAACTATCTGTTACAGTTACTGAAGGATAGTATTCTGAGGAAGTAGTATTTATGCTATCTCCTAAATTAACGGGCGTAAATTCATAATTAGAAGTAGGATGTTTTGATGCATACTCTAAAGCAAACTCGTACGACTTTTTTCTGAAGGATGCACTTTTTACACTTCGTTCATTTAGTTTTGGTATTTGAAGGAATTCATTAACAGCTTTGAGCGCATCATTAAACTGTCCGTTTCCAGCTAAATTAATGGAATAGGGAAGTTGATAAACCTTAAAATAATTCGGATCTTTTTGAAGCGCTGTTTCGTAAAATCGAATAGAACGTTTGTATTGTTTTAATTCACCAAAAGTTCCTGCTAATGATAAATATCCATCTACAAAATTGCTATCTTCTTTAATTGCTGTAAGTAATATAGGAACTGCTTCTTTAAATTGTTCATCTCTTAAAAGAGCTATTGCTTTTTCATACAAACCCAACACCCGTTGGCTTACATTGTCGGAATTATATTGTTGTGCACTTACCAGTGCACTTAAAGTTAAAAGTAAAAAAGTAAAATATATTTTCATGTTTTGCTTTAACAATATCGGAAAAATATACCGATTGAATTGTTAAAAAAATGAAATGTGAGGTATAACAAAACTTTATTAAGGAATATTAAGATACTTATGAACCTGCACACTTAATTGCCATTGAGGGTTTTGTTGAATGTATTGAATAATTGAAGGAGTAATTTCACTTGCCTTATCCCATTCGGGTTGAAGGTATAATTTACAATTTTTATTTACCAATGCTGCATATTTTTCTGCCCAATCAAAATCTGCTTTGTTGTAAATAATTATTTTTAATTCGTTTGCAAAAGGAATTAATTCTGGTAATGGTGCTTTGAATTTTTTAGGTGATAAGCAAATCCAATCCCATTCACCAGAAAGTGTAGAAGATCCAGATGTTTCTAAATTGGTTTCAAATCCTTTTTGTTTCAATAATTTTGTTAATTCAGAAAGATCGTGCAAAAGTGGTTCGCCACCTGTAATAACTGCCAATCTACAATTATGTTTTTCGGCTTCTTCAACAATTGTAGTGATATTTATTTGAGGATGTTTGGAAGCATCCCAACTATCTTTAACATCGCACCAAAAGCAGCCAACATCGCAACCTCCAAGCCTTATAAAATAGGCTGCTCTACCCTGATGAAAACCTTCTCCTTGTAAGGTATAAAAAGCCTCCATTAATGGAAGAGAAGATGTAGATAATGTGTTAATCATTTTAATATTATTGTGACTAATAATTAGCCTCTATTATTTTGATAAGCTTGTAAAGTATTCTTTAATAATCCAGCAATAGTCATTAGTCCAACACCTCCAGGAACGGGAGTAATAGCACTACATTTCGGAGCTACAGTTTCAAAATGCACATCACCTTTTATTCGAAATCCTTTTTTTGCTGTTACATCATTTACTCTTGTAATACCAACATCAATTACAACAGCGCCTTCTTTTACCATAGATGGTAGAACAAACTCGGGCTTCCCTAATGCTGCTACTAAAATATCTGCTTGCAAACAAATTTCTTGTAAGTTAGGAGTATGAGAATGGCAAATTGTTACTGTGCAATTACCTTGAGGAATATTACTGCTTAATAAAATACTCATTGGTCTACCTACAATATTACTTCTGCCAATAACAACAGCATGTTTTCCTTTTGTTTGAATATTAAAATGTTCTAGCATTAATAAAATACCATAAGGTGTTGCAGGAATAAAAGTAGGTAAGCCCTGAACTAATTTTCCTACACTTGAAGGATGAAATCCGTCAACATCTTTAGACGGATTAATCGCTTCAATTACTTTTTGTTCTCTAATATGTTTTGGCAAAGGAAGTTGAACCAATATACCATCAATATCATTATTTTGATTAAGGAGTTCAATGGAAGCTAGTAATTCGGTTTCTGGTACATTGTCTTCAAATCGAATTAAAGTAGAATTAAATCCACAATCTTCACAATTTTTAACTTTACTAGCTACATAGGTTTCACTGGCTCCATTGTTTCCAATTAATATAGCTGCTAAGTGTGGAGCTGGCTTACCTTCTGCAGCTAAAGAAGCTGTAATTTTTTTTAAATTTTCTTTTACCGACATCGCGGCAATTTTTCCATCTAATAATAACATAATGGGCGCAAAATTATCTGAATTGGATCAGCTCTATGTTATTTTTTAAAAATTCATTCAAAAGGATTGAACAAATCATTCAGTTTTGGCTAAACATTTTCAAAAAGGCTAATATGTATAGTTATAAAATGTATTAATTTATAATTACATATTAAAAAAAGATTAAAATTTATCTTTTTTGCAGCTTTTTTCAATTTCCTTTGGTCATGACTAGGTATCTTTACGTTAACTCATTGTTAAATAAATATGAAGTTTATTGCAATTAGTTATATCATTTAATTCAGATTTGTACTAAAAATTAAAAACATGAAGAAAATTGTAACTACACTTTTAGTTGGGCTGCTGTGTTTTTCTGTAGCAATCCACGCCCAAACCAGATCTGTTACTGGTAGCGTTTCAGACTCAAAAGGTGCACCAGTTCCTTTCGCATCAATCCTTATTAAGGGTACAAAGCAAGGAACCACTGCAGACGCTGATGGTAGATTTAATATTAAAGCTAAAACCGGTGATGTGCTGATAGTTTCTGCACAAGGCCTTTTCTTGAAAAACATACCCGTTTCTTCTGAAAACAATTTTTCAGTTGTTTTAGACAGGAACGAAAAAGAAACACTTGATGAAGTTGTTGTAACAACTGCTTTTGAAATCAAAAAAAGCGCACGTACAACTGCTTATAGTGCTCAAACTATTTCATCAGAAAATCTTAATCTGATCCGTCAGCCCAACCTCAACAATGCTTTAGCAGGTAAAGTGGCTGGTGTTCAGTTCAGAGGACAATCTCCTATTGCCTTGAACCGAGAAGCGGTTTTACGTATTCGTGGAGGTTCTACATTGAATGGTGATCAGGGACCGATTTACGTTGTAGATGGTACAATTGTAAATTCTTTCGATATCAATCCAGATGATGTAGATGCAATAACTGTATTAAAAGGTGCTAACGCAACAGCTCTTTTTGGTGGACGTGCTTCAAATGGTGCCATTGTAATAACAACTCGGAAAAAAAATTCTGGAGGTGGAATTGGAGTAGAAGTTAACTCTGGTGTTACTTTCGACAGAGTTTATATATTACCTAACTACCAGAATAAATATGCTGGTGGAGCCAATCCCGATTTAACAGTTTATACATACAAAGCAGGTGATCCTGTTGAGTGGAAAGCATTGGATGGCAAAAAATTTCCTGATTATACCGATGACTCTAGCTGGGGTCCTAAATTAGATGGCGCAGAGTATGCACCTTGGTATGCATGGATAGGTGGTCATTCTCGTTCTTTTAAAACTGCTAGTTTAGTTCCACAACCTGATAACGTTAAGAATTTCTGGGAAACTGGTATCACTTCAAACAACAATGTTAGCTTAACAAAAAGTGGTGAAGGATATAATTACCGTGTTTCTTATACCAAACAATACTTAAAAGGATTATTACCTACAACTACTTCAGACAGAAATAATCTTAATTTTTCTGCTTCTTTTGATGTTGACAAGCATTTTACTGTTTCTTCAAATATTACTTATACTGCTCAGCAGATCAATGGTACTTTTGATGATGGTTATGCTAACCAGTCATCTGGTAATTTCAACCAATGGTTTCATAGAGATCTTGATATTTCAATTATAAAAGAACTAAGGGGATTAAAAACACCAATTGGCACTTATGCAAGTTGGAACCTTTCATCTAATCCAGATGGATATAATCCAAATAGCCCTATTGATTTTTATGGCGGTAATTATTGGTATAATCATTACACAAAGCTCGACCAACAACCAGTTGGTCAGAACAGACAGCGTTTATTTGGAGATGTTTCTGTAAGATATAAGTTGAACAATCACTTTTATATAAAAGGAACTGTTCGTAGAAACCAGTTAACAACCAATTCAGAAAGTATTTTTAAATCTGAACTTGCTGCTAGTGCAACTCAAACTGGTGACTTAGCTTCTTACTCAACTAATTACACCAATTATCAGGAAGATAACTACGAATTGCTTTCTGGCTATAACCAAAAATTTGGTGGGTTAGATGTAAGTGTAACAATAGGAGGAAATAAATTATCAATAAGAAACTATGGTCTTTCTGGTGCTACAGCTCAAGGATTGAATGTACCTGGATTGTATTCTTTGTCTAATTCAAAAGCACAACCCTCTTTAGGTAATACAAGACTCTACTCAGAAACCAAATCATTATTTGCAACTGGTGATTTAGAATACAAGAAATTTGTAAGCTTAACATGGGCTGTCAGAAGTGACTGGTATTCTACTTTACCTACTGGTAATAACAGATTGGTATCTCCATCATTGGGAGGTGCGTTCATATTTAGTGAATTTACTAAGAATGCTATTCCATGGATGAGTTTTGGTAAAGTATTTGGAAGCTGGGGTAAAAAACCTAGAGATATTGGTGTTTATGCCAATAACTTTTTATATGGTGTAAATGCAAACCAGTGGGCTGGTAACTTCTTAATTACTACTCCAGATCAGTTACTAGATGCAACACTAAAAGGATCTTTAATTACTACTTATGAAGCTGGATTTGATTTCAGGTTCTTGAAAAACAGATTAGGCTTAAATGTTACTTACTATAATGAAGATAATAATGGAGAACCAGTAGGAGTAGCACAAAGTGGTGTAAGCGGGTTCACTTCAAAATTGATTAATTCAGCTCAGATTCAAAAAGAAGGTATTGAAGTATTAATTACCGCAACACCAGTTAGAAACAAAAATTTCAATTGGAATCTAAGTATGAACTACAGCTACCTTCTTAAAAATCCAGTGGTTATGTTAGCTCCTGGAGTTGGTGCAGGTGGACAAACACTTTTGGCTGGTGGTTCATTTGGAACTCGTTTTGCGCGTGCATTTCAGGAAGTTGGTTCAGACTGGGGTCAGTTAATTGGTGGTGGTATTGCTCGTAATGATGCTGGTGAAATGGTTTTAAATCCGTCTACTGGTAAATTCATAGCAGATCCAACCAAACATTGGGGCTCAGTTGTTCCAAAAACGAATGGTGGTATCGTAAATACTTTTAGCTACAAAAATTTCACATTAGGATTTAATATTGATTACCAAGTTGGTGGACAATTCTTCTCATTATCAGAACAGTGGGGTAACTTCTCAGGTATTTTAGAAGAAACTGCTAGTATAAATGACAAGGGTAAAAATGTTCGTGATGATGTAAGTGCTGGTGGTGGTGTGCATGTGAAAGGTGTAAGTTCAGTTGATTTGAAAACGCCTGTAGATAAATACGTAGAAGTTCAAACCTATTATCAACAATTCTATTTTAGTAGAATAGCTGAACCATATATCCACAGTTTAACCTACGTTAAATTAAGGGAAGTAAATTTGGGAGTGAATCTACCTGTAGCTAAATGGGGAATTTCAAAATATGTTCGCTCTGCTAATTTCTCTATAATTGCTCGTAACCCATTATTGATCTATCGTGAAACTAAAAACTTTGATCCTTCTGAGATTTCAGGAATTCAGGGCGAAGATGGACAATACCCAGGTACACGTTCAGTAGGGTTTAACCTTAAACTTACATTCTAATTCTAAAATCAATTATCATGATAACAAATTTTAATAAATACATTTTAATGGTTGGTTTAGGCGGCGCCTTACTTGCCACTTCAGGCTGTACCAAAGGCCTTGGGGATTACGGAAATACCAACAATAATCCGAATGCCACAACTGCCCCAATCACTTCTGCATTGTTAACCAATGCGCTTAATGGATTGAATTCAGGTGTTTGGGATCAGGGTGGTTTCAGAACTGTTAGTGGTTTATATTCTCAATACTTTGCAGAAACGCAATATACAGAAGCATCAAGGTATGCAAAAACTACTTTGAATTTTGATGGATTCTATTCAGGTGCTATTTATGATCTTCAGAACATCATTAATTACAATTCAGATCCTGCTACTGCAGGAACCGCTGCTAGTTTTGGGTCTAACAAAAACCAAATAGCTGTTGCAAGAATTTTAAAAGCATACTATTTCTGGACTTTGACTGATAGCTGGGGAGATATTCCTTATACACAAGCTTTGAAAGGTGTTGGTACAATCTCTTATGATACGCAGGATGTTATTTATAAAGACCTTTTAAAGGAATTAAAGGAAGCTGTTGCTCAATTTGACAATGGATTAACCATTCAAGGAGATATATTGTATGGTGGAAATACTTCTAAATGGAAGAAATTTGCAAATTCAGCTCGTCTCTTAATTGCTTTACGTATGTCAAAAGCAGATGCTGCTACAGGTAAAAGCGAATTTGCTGCTGCCCTTGCTGATGCTGGTGGAGTAATTGATGCAGCTTCTGATAATGCTGCTCTTACGCCTCCTGGTGGAGTTTATCAAAATGTATTTTACAATTACTATGTAGTGGTTCAAAGAAAAGATTACGCTGTTAGTAAAACAATTACAGATATTTTGAGTACAAATAATGATATGCGTATTAATGCTTTTGCTTCATCTAACGTAGGTTTTCCATATGGTTTACAAAGAACAGATGCAGTAACATTCGCAAATGCAAATGTGAATTATGCCAGAATATTGGCTCCTTCACGTCGCACAGAAACTTCTTCTACTGTTTTGATAGCATCTGAAGATGTTAAATTAGCAAGAGCTGAAGCTGCAGCATTAGGATGGACTGCAGAAAATTTAGTGACTCTCTATTCAGATGCAATTCAAGCTAGCTGGACAAGATGGGGAGTATATTCAGCAAGTACTTTTGCAACTTATATGGCACAACCTGCTATTGCATTGGGTGTAAATAATATCCAAAAAATTGCATTGCAGGAATGGTTGGCCTTTTATCCTAATGGCTCTCAGGGTTTTGCAAGCTGGCGCAGAAATGGTGTTCCAACTCTTACTCCTGCACCTGGTTTAACTTCTATACCAAGAAGATTAGCATATGGTCCAAATGAAGCCCAGTTAAATCCTACAAATTATGCAACTGCAGCTGCTAGATACACAGACGCTACTGGAGCAGATTCGCAGTTTGGAAAAGTATGGTGGGATAAATAATCAATTTTGTAATTGCTAATAATTTTAAAACAGGTGAGGTTAATTTCCTCACCTGTTTTTTTATATATGTAATTGCCATTTGAATTATTTAGGCTGATATTACCTATCCTTTTACTTTTTAAATACATTTGCAAACAAATATCAGCATGGAACAACAACCTACAAACCAGTTAAATATAGAAATAAGTGAAGAAGTAGCAGAAGGATCTTATGCTAACTTGGCAATAATTACCCATAGCAATGCAGAGTTTGTAATTGATTTTGTAAATGTGATGCCTGGAACTCCTAAAAGCAAGGTAAAGTCGAGAATTATTTTTACTCCAATGCATGCAAAACGCTTTATGAAGGCGTTAGAAGAAAATATTGAACGTTTTGAAGAAGCTAATGGAGCTATTAAAGATTTAGAGCAGATCGAAATTCCTATGCATTTTGGGGGACCCACTGCGCAGGCGTAAACTACAATAATCCTTCATCAGCAAAGCTGAAATATCCTTCGTTACTTACAATAATATGGTCTGTTACTAAAATGTCGATAAATGCTGC
>JBKJQV010000113.1:0-9845 GCA_046593815.1 Sediminibacterium sp.
GGTAATTATTTGAGCATTAAAATTTGCAGAAGCCATATAAGCACTGGATATTCCTAGAGAAGTACTTAATTCGATTATTGTTTGGGGAGCAAAATAATTGACTAATCTAAATAACAATTGACCATACTTTTTAGGTTTCAAAGAAGTAGAAGCAATTGCAGCAACTGATTTTATAGATGCATTTCCATAGCTAGACCCAGGTCTAAAATTCTGTAAAGCATTTTCAGTCTTGCTATTATTCATTATTTTTCTACAATCCTCAATCGGTTGAAAAAAATAAAATACCCTGTCGTCATTCAACACTATAGTAATTAAATCATACACAAATGGAGAATGAACACCATGGCCTTTACCATTCTCTGCGAATAAATAATATTGAATATACTTTACTGCAAGTTGAAAGGAAGTATACATTATTCAACAATTGTTTGAGATGGTAATTTCTGAAATAACCAGAGTACAGAATAAGTAGCAACAAATACACTTATGCAGAAAAGGGACTTTAGAATTGAATCAAGTTCACTAAAGTAATTGGGGGTATAATTAAAAAAAATATAAAAGGTAAAAATACCATCCCTGCTAATCTCAACATTGGTTCTATAAAAACACTTGTAGAAAAATGCAAATCATTAGTTTTACTCAATATTGGTCTGAAAAATTGAATTAATCCAATTAACTTTCTTATCAAATACAAACCATTAAAAAAGAGAACCATATTTAAACTAGCAATACTATTAATTATATATATTTTAAAATTTGCTTTTACAAACAATAAATTTGAAATTAAAATCAATTGTAGAAAAATATACATGAATGGGAAAATATCCATAATTAATTATGATTTCTTTTCCCAAATTTGAAACCGATAATTGTATTTGTGTTTGGCATCTACAAAATGTTCTTCTTCTTTAGACAGGATCCAAGAATTAGTTTCCAATTCTGGGAAAAATGTATCTGCATCTACAATTGTATCAACTCTAGTTAAATATATTTTATTTGCTATTGGCATAGCTGCCTTATAAATTTCACCTCCTCCAATTACAAACACTTCCTTATAATCATTCAATAGGGCTATTTCTATTGCACTTGCAAGCGAATTAACTACTGAAACCCCTTCAATAACAAGTCCAACTTGTTTAGTTATTACAATATTCAGTCTTCCGTTTAAAGGTTTACCTGCTAATGATTCAAATGTTTTTCTACCCATAATTATTGGCATTGCCCATGTAGTGTTTTTAAAAAACTTCATATCATTAGGTAAATGCCATAGCAATTGGTTGTTCTTGCCAATTGCATTATTGGTGGAAGCTGCAACTATAAGAGAGATTTGCATATTGGGGAAATTAACATCTTTTATATACGAAAAATTAGTAATCTTTTTAAACTGCTACAGGTGCTTTAATTGCAGGATGGTATTGATAATTTTCTAATGTAAAATCTTCGAAACTAAAATCAAAAATATTTTTTATTGCAGGATTTAATTTCATAGTTGGAAGATCAAAAAACGTTCTACTTAATTGCAAATTCACTTGCTCTAAATGATTATTATAAATATGCACATCCCCAAAACTATGTACAAAATCTCCATATTCTAAATCACAAACTTGTGCCAACATCATAGTTAACAAAGCATAAGAAGCAATATTAAATGGAACCCCTAAAAAAACATCAGCACTACGTTGATACAATTGGCAACTCAATTTGCCGTTTGCAACATAAAATTGAAATAAATTATGGCAAGGCATAAGTGCCATTTTAGGCAAATCAGCTACATTCCAAGCACTTACTATCATTCTTCTGCTATCTGGATTTGTTTTTAATTGATTGATTACATCAGCAATTTGGTCGATCACTTGTCCATCAGCCCCTTCCCAACTTCTCCATTGCTTGCCATATACAGGGCCAAGATTGCCATTTGAGTCTGCCCACTCATTCCATATATTTACACCATTGTCGTTAAGGTATTTAATATTGGTATCGCCATTTAAGAACCACAATAGTTCATAAATAATACTTTTTACATGTATTTTTTTTGTAGTAACTAATGGAAACCCTTCGGCTAAATTAAATCGCATTTGGTAGCCAAAACAGCTTTTGGTACCTGTACCTGTTCGATCAGTTTTTTCAGCGCCGTTAGCTAAAATATGTTTTAATAAATCGTGGTATTGTTGCATCAACAAATTAACAACGAAAAAAGATATTTTGAGTCAATTAGGATAAGCTTGTGAAGAAATTGTGCGAGAATTAATGTAACCAACATTATTTAGCTTTACGTCTTTTCAATTCTTTAGTAATCAATGAAAGTTCTCTTCCAGTTTGGCCGCTAACACTACTATTTTCTTTTGCTCTTCGCATTAAATAGGGAATAACGTCTTTAATTGGACCAAAAGGCAGGTATTTGCTTACGCTAAATCCTTCTTTGGCAAGGTTAAAAGTAATATTGTCGCTCATCCCATATAATTGAGAAAAATGTATATTAGGATGATTATGACCTATCCCTTTCTCATCTAATAATTTAGCAGCCAACAAATTACTCTCTTCATTATGAGAAGCAATAATTACTGCAATTTGTTCAATATTATCTATACAATATTTTAAAGCTTCATTAAAATCAGCATCTGTAGTTGCTTTATCTTTTTGAATAGGAGATAAAGTTCCTCTATCAGAAGCATATTGACGCTCTTTTTCCATATAAGCACCTCTTACCAATTTCATTCCCAACTTAAAACCTTGCTGCTTCGCAATTCGATGAGATAATTTTAAAAAACTAAGTCGATCATGGCGATACAATTGTATAGTATTGTAAACAATCACATGTTCTTTATTAAACTCCTCCATCATTTCCATACAAAGACGATCTATTGGATCTTGAATCCAACTTTCTTCTGCATCAATTAAAACGCCAATATTTTTCTCTGCTGCAATTTCGCAAATGGCATACATTCTATCTCTTACTCTATCCCATTCATTTACTTCTTCTTCATGATCATGAATACCGCTCCGTAAGCGAGGTGCTTCATTTAAAACCTGCAACAATTTAAATCGCGCTAAACCTGTTACTTTAATACTAATAAAGGGGATATTATTTTGCGAAGCAGCATAATCAATTACACGAATGAATTCTTCGGTAGCATTATCAAAATTATCTTCTCCTTCTTTTCCTTCTACTCCATAATCTAAAATAACCTGTATATTATATTTGCCCAATACATTTCCAACTTCAGCTGTTTCCTCCAAAGTTTCACCACCAACAAATTGGTTGAATATTGTTTTACGAATAATAGTCTGCACCAAAGGGATACCCGTTTTCATAATAAATGGAGTAAGCCTTGTTCCTAATTGAACAAACCAACTATAGCCCATTGTACCAAATAAAAAGCGCGCGCTTTTAAGCTCTTTATCGGTTTTATAGGCAAAAGCATTTTCGGTATTATCAAAGGATATATTCATGCTAACATTTGTTCGTACTGCGAATATCGGTACACAATACTTAAATACGAAAAGCTTTTACAAATATTTCTCATTTATTTTCAATACCTAGATAACTTGATGATTGAAAGGTTGTAAAACCATCTCACTAACCACTCCACTAACAGGCTGTTGGCATAAAAACCAAATTGCTTTTGCAGCTTCTTCTGCATTGATCATTTTTTCGCGCTGCACTTTTAAATCTATAGAATCCCAAAAAGGACTGTCAACACCTCCTAAAAACAGGTTTGTAATTCTTATATCTGTTCGCTTAAGTTCCTCACGTATACTTTGCATCATGCCTACTAATCCATATTTACTAGCACTGTAAGCCGCTGCTCCAGACATTGGTACTTTACCTAAAACTCCAGGAATATTGATAATTAAGCCCTTTTTAACCAATTTCATAGATGGCAATATGGCTTTTACTAGATAGAAACTTCCAATTAAATTGGTTTGTAAACTATTGATAAAATCTTCAGTACTTAAAACATCTATAGATTTAATTATACCTATACCGGCAGCATTAATTAATATATCAATTGAAGGTACTTTACCTAAAATATGTTGAATTGTTGTATTTACAGAGTTTTCATTGGTTATATCCATTTCAAATACCCTATCAGCATCTATTCCAGTTTCAATTGCAACTTTGGATAATTTTTCAGCATTTCTACCAATTAAATAAACAATTGCACCGCTTCCAATGAGTAGTTTAGCAGCATTCATTCCTATGCTACCAGTTGCGCCAATAATTACAACGATTTTACCTTTTACTGATTTCATAATATTCTTTTTATAGTTGATTAACAAATCTTGAAAGATTTTGTTGCATCTTTTGTTCAATTGAAAAAATGCACCAAATTTGTAGATGCAAATTTTAAGCACCGAAATATACAAATACGCTATTCCAATGGTTCCGTTTACAATAGCAACGGGAACCATGCATTTTGCACAAAATATTTTTATCAGAATTCATACGGATGAAAACATAACTGGTGTTGGAGAATGTTCGGCATTCCCAATGATTGTAGGAGAAACGCAGAATACTTGTTTTGAAATGGCTAAAGAATTTGCATCAATATTCAAAGGCAGAGACCCATTAAATATTGATGAGCGTTTAAATGAACTTGATTTGTTTACTGCAGGTAACCATACCGCTAAAAGCGCATTCGACCTTGCTTTGTACGATATTGCAGCTAAAAAAGCAGCAATGCCTTTGTTTGCGTTTTTAGGAGGTAAAAAGAAAATAATAGAAAGCGATCTTACTATTGGAATAGGAACTCCAGAAAATATGGCTGAGCAAGCCGTTCAATTTATTGAGAAAGGAGTTTCCATGATTAAAGTTAAGCTTGGTAAAGATCCTGCAACAGATATTAAACGTATCAGTAGTATTAGAGCTTCAATAGGCAATGCAGCTAAAATAAGAATTGACGCAAACCAAGGATGGACCTATGATGATGCGGTATTAGCATTAACTGAACTAGGAAAACATGATATTGAATTTTGTGAACAACCTATGCGAACTTGGAATGATGAGCTTTTACCTAAACTATGTTCCATTTCTCCAATTCCAATTATGGCCGACGAAAGTGTTTATAACCATCGTGATGCTCAAAGATTAATTAACAACAAAGCATGTAAGTATATCAATATAAAATTTGCTAAAAGCGGTGGAATTAACGAAGCAAAAAAAATTATTCAAGTAGCTGAAAAAAATAATATTGATTGTATGATGGGTGGCATGCTCGAAAGCAGAGTTGCATTAACTGCCAAAGTACATTTTGCATCGGCATTTGATAGCATCAAATTTTATGATCTCGATACCTGTTTACTTGGTCATAAAATTGACCCTGTAATAAATGGTGTTCAATACGATGGAATGAAATTACTATTGAGTGATGATTATGGAATTGGAGCAGACGTTTCTAATGAATATTTAAAAACCCTAGAATCAATTACGATTTAATAAAAACATAGAACATAAATCAAAACATATCTTTGCCTTATAACTTACAGAAATGGAAGAAAAAAAAATAAGTGATAGTTTAACTATAATGAATGAATTGGTACTACCCAATGACACAAACACTTTTGGCAATTTAATGGGGGGACGATTAATGTATTGGATGGATATAGCTGCAGGAATAGCTGCTGGTAGACATTCTAATACACCTTGTATGACTGCTTCTGTTGATAATCTTAGTTTTAAAACTCCCATCAAATTGGGTAATGTAGTTCATATTGAAGCAAAAATTTGTAGGGCATTTAATACTTCAATGGAAATTCATTTAAAAGTTTGGGGCGAAGATTTATTGCTCAAATATAAATATGAAAGTAATGAAGCTTTTTTTACTTTTGTAGCACTCGATCCAAATGGTAAACCCCGAGAAGTACCCAAAGTAATTCCTGAAACTGAAGATGAAAAAAGACTTTTTGATGGGGCATTACGGAGGAGACAAATTCGACTTATTTTAGCAGGAAAAATGAAGCCAGATGATGCAAATGAATTGAAAGCTTTATTCATTAAAGATTAGCTTACTTATCTAACATGCTCATGAAATGGTGCTTGCTTTTTAGCATGTAAGTTTTGCTTTGTTCAATAGCTTCCATTACTTGATCTAATATGGCATCAACAGATTGAGTATAATCAATTACCATCGGCTCTTTAAATCGAACAGAAAGCAAAGATCCTTTCTTTTTAAAGCTCAAACCTTTTTTATTGAATGCTCTCCAAAATCCGTTTATTACTACTGGTACTACAATAGGATGATTGTTTTTAATGATATGGGCAGTACCCCTTCTTCCGGGAGCAAATGGTTTAGTGGTTCCTTGAGGAAAAGTTATTACCCAACTTTTTTCTAGTGCTTCATCTATTTTTTGTGTATCACCTTCTTCTCAGGTTCTGTTTACATCTTTGCCTTCAGCTCTCCATGTTCTTTTTACAGTTAAAGCTCCGCCCATTTTAAATAAACGGCTAATTAAACTGCCGTTCATTGTTTCTTCTGCAGCAACAAAAAACACATTGGTAAATGGATTCAATAAATAAAAAGGAATACCCAACTTATTTTCCTTTCTCCATTTAACAGCACAAAATATATGAATGAAGGTAATTACATCTGCAAAATAAGTCTGATGATTACTTACAAATAAAACATTTGCACGAGGAAGATTTCTCAAATGCTCAGTACCTTCAATTTTAATTGTATTTATCAAGGCAAGACCAGGATATGTGGCCATTCCTACAACACCGTAAACAAGTGAACGTACAACCCTAATTTGTTTAATTCTTTCGATTAAATTCATTTAAGTTTTATTAGCAAGCAGTGCAAAATAAGGAATGTAAATAAATTGTTAAGGATTTATTTTAAAATTAGCTGCTTATTTGTATGCATATATTGAAGATGCAACAATAAATTTGCGTTACAATAATAATTTACTATGCAATTAAATACTGTGATATTCGACATTGATGGACTTTTAATAGATAGTGAACCTCTTTGGCAAGAATCAGCTGCTGCTGTTTTTCAATTATATGGAGTTAAAATGACGAATGACCAGTACAATTCTAGTGTTGGGTTAAGAACCAGAGAGTTTATTCATTGGTGGTTTACCTATTTTAAAATACCCCTCACCGAATCATTGAACGCAGAAAATAAAATTGTGGAGTTAGTACTTCAAAAAATTGAACAAAAGGGGAGAATTCTTCCTGGAGTTGCACATATTTTTGAATTTTTTGCTAATAAGGAATTTAAAATCGGTCTAGCAACTTCATCTCCTCAATCATTAATTGATTTAGTAGTTAGTATGACGGGGATTGGTCCATTTTTAAATGCAACTGCTTCAGCTGAAGAACTGCCTTTTGGTAAACCACATCCGCAAGTTTATTTAAACTGTGCAGCAGAAATGAATAGCAGCCCTTTAGAATGTATTTGTTTTGAAGACTCCTTTAATGGTATGATTGCTGCAAAAGCCGCGAGAATGAAATGTGTAATTATACCGCATGCCTATAATAGCAAAGAAGAAAAATGGGCAGCAGCAGATTTAAAATTATCATCATTACAAAACTTTGGCGAGCTTCATTTTAATATACTTAATAACTAAAAAGCCCCTCTCGATATTTTCGAGAGAGGCTTCATGTTTAAATACTTACTATACTAGTTTTTACTTTTTAAATTTGGATGTGGAGCAGGAACCGAATTAGGTCCTAGCTCTGTAGTACCTTGTAAATCTACTGTATTTGCATCTCCATCTTGAGCATACACAAACAATAATCTTCCTTCAGCAATACCTTGCTTTTCTACTAAATATTTGATTACTGCATTTACACGCTCCCAACTTTGTTGCTGAGCTGATTTGCTTGTAGCACCGTAACCAATTACTTTAACATTACAAGTTGGGTTAGCCTTTAACTGAGCAGCAGCAGCAGATAACACTGCCAAAGCATCTTTATTCAATTTAGTTGTTCCTTTAAATTGAACACTTGGTAAAGCACCAATTGCACAGCTAACTTTTTCACCTTCAGAAGGTTTGTAATTAGCCATCATGTCTTTAATTTCTTTGCAACAAGCAGGCTCAGGACAATTACCAATACCATCATTATTTACAGGGAAACATTTTTGTGGAGTTAACAACTCTTTATCTCTGTAATCAGGTACACCATCACCATCAGTATCTTTAGAAACACCATGAGTATCAACAGGAGCTCCTTTAGGTGTATTAGGTTCCATATCAAATTGATCAGTAACACCATCTTTATCACCATCAGGTAACATCTCTTTTGGCACTTTCATATGCTTAGGTGAATTCAACTCTCCATAAACATAATTGTTAGGATTGATCCAATATAATGGTTCAACACGGGTTGATTTATTTCCTAGATTAAAATTCAATCTAACTCCTGTATACCACCATGCATCATTTGCATTACCATATTGAGTAGAATATGATTCTAAGAAGTCGTTGTTAGTAATTGTGTTTTTAGCTTCAAAACCAAAATTGATTGAACTGTTAATTTTGAAGGCTACACCTAAACCCAAATTAAAACCAACATTATCTAAGTCCGAATTCTTGGTAGGTCTAGTATAAGTATTGAATGGACCTCCAGCTACACTTAAAGTTTGAGTCGTTGTGTAATACTCAACACCAGTGATCATGTAGAAATTCACTTTCGGATTTCCACGATAATAGCTCATAGTATTTAATGATGTTAATAAATCAAGCCCGAAATGATAAGATTTATTGGTGTAATTATTTTTTACTCCAGTATTATAATTAAATCCTCCACCACTATTTGAATAATAGGAAAAAGATGGGCGAAGAGAAAAGGTATGACCTAATGCCTTCCTCAAACTAATATTAGCACCTAATCCTATATCATTAGCCCAATCGTTTGAAAGAGCTGAAGCACCAACTCCAAAACCTAATTCCCATTGGCTTCTTGGTTTTGCTGGATAAGGATACTGATTGTTTAAAAACTCATTAAACTGAGGCATGTCTTTGTTGGCAATTTTGGAAGAGTCTTTCCAATCCCAACCCCAATCAGTTTGTGCGAAAAGCGAGATCTGTGAAATCACAGCAAACGCTACTAATAATAAAAATTTTTTGCTTGTCATATGTAGATATTTGGTTTTCAGACTGCAAATATATGGTATTCGCTGCTTTTCAAACTATTTTTGTATTAATCAGGCATATATTGCAACATAATTATAATATGGATTTAGCAAAAAAGGTAATAAAAGACGAATTAGAGCTTTTTGAGGCCCATTTTAAGGAGGCGGTAAAGAGCAGGGTAGCATTGCTAGATCGGATCATGCAATACATTGTAAAACGCAAAGGGAAGCAATTGCGCCCCATGTTTGTTTTACTGAGTGCCAAGCTAGGCGGGGAAATTACTGAAAGTACCTATAGAGCTGCTTCTTTAGTTGAACTTCTGCATACAGCTACACTAGTTCACGACGATGTTGTTGATGAATCTATGGAAAGAAGGGGCTTTTTCTCTATAAATGCACTATGGAAAAATAAAATTGCTGTTTTAGTAGGTGATTACTTACTTTCAAAAGGTTTGTTGCTTTCTCTCAATAATAAAGACCACGAAGTTTTAAGAATACTTTCTGAAGCAGTAAAACAAATGAGCGAAGGGGAACTTCTACAAATTGAAAAGTCGAGAAACCTCAACTTAAGCGAAGAAGTTTACTACGAAATCATAAATGGCAAAACGGCTTCTCTCCTAGCCTCTGCTTGTGCTGCTGGAGCTGTGAGCACTTTCGACAACCAAGAAGACGTTGAGAAAATGCGTTTATTCGGACAAAAAGTGGGAATGGCATTTCAAATTAAAGACGATTTATTCGATTACAGTAGTGCAGATATAGGCAAGC
>JBKJQV010000293.1:0-4892 GCA_046593815.1 Sediminibacterium sp.
CCATATTTTAAAGCATTTTCAATAATGTTATTGATTACTTGCCTTATTTTTTCTTTATCTGCAAAAACAGTTATTGGCGATTCGCAATTTTTTTTAATACTGCATTTGGTTTTTTTGGCAACAATATTTATTGACAGAGTTTCAAATACCTCTCTAATCAATTCCTGAATAATAAAATTCTCTTTATATAAAGGCTGTTCTCCACTTTCTAATCTAGTTATTTCATCTAGATCTTCAACTAGCGTAACCATTCTACGTACATTTTTGGAGGTGTTCTCCAAAAATTTTTTACTAAGTGTTGGGTTTTCCATAGCCCCATCTAACAATGTGTCTATATAACCTTGTATTGCGAAGATGGGCGTTTTAAATTCGTGTGCAAGATTTTGTAAAAATTCTTTGCGGTAAGCTTCATTTGATTTTAATAATTCAATCTCAGCACTTCTTTGCTCTGCCCATTTTTCAACATCTTCTCTTACTTCATCAATACCTTTCTGAGGTAATATATATTTATAGTATGTTTCTTCTCTTTTAGTTGCTTTTGTTTGATAAATAAATTTATAAATCAATTTTATTTTCCTGTAAATAAATGATTCTAAAACGAACCTAATTAATAGGTAGCTTCCAATAAAGGTTATAATCAATGCAATGATTGCAATTAACAAATCGGGCCTAATTATATAAAAACCAATTGCAATCGGAAAAGAAAGTATCGTTGCGGTTAAAGCTGATAATTGCTGCGGAGATAAGTTTTTAGTTTTAAACATCTAAAGTGCAATTTACACTTATATCTCAAATTTATAGCCAACACCTTTAACGGTTGTAATACAATCGAGCCCCATTTTTTGCCTAACTTTTCTAATATGTACGTCAATAGTTCTATCCCCAACAATTACTTCATTTCCCCAAACTTGAGATAAAATTTCATTTCTTAAAAATACCCTGCCAGGGCGAGATGCAAGCAGGTAAATTAATTCAAATTCCTTTTTTGCAAGTATAACTTCATTTCCGTTAATGGTTACCATAAATTTTACAGGATCAATGGAAATGTCTCCAATAGTAATGGTTTTACCGGTTTCTTTATTGCCTACTCTTCTAAACAAAGCATTTACTCTGCTGATAAGCACTTTGGGACTAATTGGTTTGTTTACATAATCATCAGCACCTGATTCTAATCCTTTTATTTGTGAGCTTTCGTCGCTCATTGCTGTAAGAAAAATGATGAGTGTTTCCTCAAAAGCAGGTTGTGAGCGTAAAATTTTGCAAACTTCAACTCCAGTTTTCTTTGGCATCATTACATCTAATATAATCAGATCTGGATTTATTTGACGCGCTTTTTCAATTGCTTCATTGCCGTCTTTAGCACAAAAAACCTTATAGCCTTCTTTTTCAAGATTATAGCTGATTATTTCGAGAATATCCGGTTCATCATCTGCTATAAGAACCTGTTTTGATTTGACTTCCATGTTAACAAAAAGTTTACACAAAGTTAATTTCAATACTTGGCAATCACACTATTTGGCATTATTATCTAATTGTTAACTACAAGGATCCTATTTTGCCAATTTGAATACAAATGAGCCTATTTTTGTAATGACTATGATTAGAACTAAACTTTTATTACTAGGGCTTACTATTTTTTTTATACAGATTTCTTCTGCTCAAGAAGGCTTAAACATGCCTCCTATCCCTGCAATTAGGCAAATACATCATGAATACATAATTCGTTCTTTAGAAAAAATAGATTCTTTGCATTTAAGTCCATCTAAGCTCAGTAATGCAGCCTTAAGCCAAGCAAAAGGTATTGTAACCAAAATGAGGGAATTAATTGAAAGAAACGAGCTATTAGATAATAATTCAAAATATAAATGGTTAAGAGGCGTAAATGATTTGTTAGCTGGGTTTATCTCTGCCTTTGAATCTAAAGTAATTTTAGCCCAACAATATCCTGTACTAATTAAAATGTATGATAGTTGTATGCATTTAGATTGGTCGGAAAATTCAATCGAACCAATTATACAAATAGCAGAAATTAATACTGGAACTTTATTAGTAGAAAATTTTGCACTAAAAGAAAATATAGGAATTCGTGCTTCAAAAGATTTAATAGTATTAAAGCAATGCTTAAAATATCCAACCAGAATATTATCAATTCTTTCTAAAAATGCTAATAATAAATATTCCGATTCTCTAATAATAATTGCTGGACTTAAAAATCCTGAAGAGTTGTATAATTATGCTGCAGCTCCGAATGCATTAGGTAAAAAAATTCAATCAGTAAATCATCCATTTGTTCAATTAGTTGCTCGGTTATCTCTTACTAGAACTGGAAGAATGTATTTCCCTTTTTTGGATAATATTTATAAAGGTAAAACATCAATAGACTCCATTACACCCTATGTTATAAATGATTCATCAGTTGGATATTACAAATTATTAGTTAAAACTAGGATACAATATGCCGAAAGAATGAAACATGGCGATACACCAATGGCGGTAAATGTTTTAACTGCAAAATTAAAAGCAAAAGCGATTGAAGGATTTATTAATGAAATCAATGCATTGCATAGCGAAAAAAGTGATATAATTCGATTTAAAAAGCTTGAGGGATTATCACCAATTGAACTTTATTATTTAGCTGTTTTAGGAGAAGATGAAATGTATACTTCGAGTTTTGTAACAGGTGTTTATCCAAGAATTTTTTCGAGAATGGCCTTACCAAGATCTGATTCTTTACTCAAATTTGTAAAGTATGATTATTATAAAAAGTTTGTGAAAATTTCTGCGTCATACAATATGCTCGACGATTTCTTAAACCGAATGGATAGAAGAGATGCAGAAAAATTAATCAAAGAATTTGTAAATGAACTGGATATGACAAATACGCTAGAAGATGCAGTTGATGTTGCAGATTCTTATGCCAGTATATATGATGTTACTCTCCGAAAATTAATACTTTCTCAAGTTGATCATGAACTTACTCGTTGCAAAGAAATTGGTTCAAAAAGAGGAGAAACAATTTATAGATTATTAAATACAATTTTTCTTTCATTGGATTCTACTAAAAAAATTGATTTATCTGCAAGTTTAGGAATAATGCCAATTTATGAACTTCCCAATAAAATGCTTAGGGATTCTATTACAGGTAAAATTGCAATTCAGCAGTTTTTTTATGGTGATAAAGATGGTGGAGTGGTTTTCAACTCATTTTTAAATAAATTTAGAAACCCCAATTGGAGAATCATCAAAAAATCTCAATGGGTTGAAGTGAATTCTGTAAGAGGTATACCTGTAACAGTTTATGCAAATCTTCCACTAGATGAAACACAAGAATTAGATGAAAAAGCACAAGATAGTTTGATTGATTATTTATTTGATAATGATATTCACCCTACAGTTGCCATACACAGAGGGCATAGTTATTATTTGAATACATCAATAAAAAAAATGCCTGCTGGTGCTAAACTAGTATTAGTTGGTAGTTGTGGAGGATATCAAAAATTGAATGACATTTTAGCGATTTGCCCTGGTGCTCACATTATTTCTTCAAAACAAATAGGAACAGGCATCATTAACCAAGGTTTAATAGATGTTATCTGTGAAAACCTACGATTAGGGAAAGACCTTAATTGGCCAACTTTATGGAATAGGTTATCTATCAGGTTTAATGGATCTTCAAAAGAAAAATTTGATGATTATGTACCACCCTATAAAAACCTAGGAGCCATATTCATCAATGCTTACAATAAAACTGAATTATCGGAAACTGATCCAAATTATTGAAGAAAAGGGTTATTTGCTTTTTCATAACCAATGGTGGTTTTTATTCCATGCCCAGGAAAAACGACTACTTCATCAGGTAGAACAAATAATTTTTCTCTAATACTTTTAAGCAATGTTTCATGGCTTCCGCCTGGCAAATCAGTTCTCCCAATACTTTCTTTAAACAACACATCTCCACCAATTAAAAATTGTTGATTAGAACAATAAAAACAAATACTTGCTGGAGAATGACCAGGTGTTAAAATCACTTTAAGGGCATCATTTCCCAAGTAAATAGTATCTCCCTCATTGAGGTAGTTAATAGGGCCGTTATAATTATCAAAAGGGAGCCCCCATTTTTCACCAGATAAAGGAGCTAATTGAAGCATTGCTTCTTCTTTAGGGTGAATAAAAAGGGCAGTTTTATAGGTTTCGTAAACCCATTTATTGCCAAAAACATGATCTAGGTGACAATGGGTGTTCAATAATTGAACAGGGATAAGCTTTTCATTAGATATAAAAAGTGCTAGTTTTTCCTTTTCTTCTGTTGAATAACAACCCGGATCTATAATCAAGGCATTTCCTAATTCGTTGTATAATACGTAAGTATTTTCTTGAATTGGACTAAATGTGAAAACCTTAACCTTTATCATAAACCTAATTTTACCAGCTTTTAACTGTAAATGACTAATTTTAAATGCCAAAGTTCGGATATGCAATTGAATAGAATGAGTAAAGTAGTTTTTTTTCTTTTTTTTCTTTCTCCTTTATACTTGTTAGCGCAGGTAAATACAGTAGAGTTTGGAAGAAACCGTGTGCAACACAAAAAATTTGTTTGGAAGTATTATCAGTCGCCAAACTTTAATACTTATATAGCTCAGGGAGGTGTTGAACTGGGAAAATTTGTTACACAAGTAGCAGAAGAGGAATTGCGTTCTATTGAAAATTTTATTGAATACTCATTACAGCGAAGAGCAAATATTGTAATATATAATGATTACAATGATTTTAAAAGCACCAATATTGGTTTAGGAATTGATGTACAAACACCGGGAGGAACAACCAAACTGGTAAATAATAAACTCATTATTTATTTTGATGGTAATCACGATCATCTAAAAACTCAAGTAAGG
>JBKJQV010000311.1:0-3204 GCA_046593815.1 Sediminibacterium sp.
AGGCTTTTTTGCTAAACAAGAAAGTTGGATACAATAAAACCCCTGGAATCCTCTCGATTAAATTAAATGCTAGAAATTACAATCTTAAGAATTTACTTAATTTAAATGTTGCTTCAAAATCATTCCGAGTTTATATACCTAATTCAAAATCATTTAAGAAATTAAAAGTAGGTTCTGTTGTTATAAAAGACACTGGGTTTTATTGTATCCAACTTTCTTGTTTAGCAAAAAAGCCTGAAGTTATTATTGCAGACATTCAATCTATTGAATTATCAGGTGTTGCAGCTAAAGACATTCATACAAATACAAAGCCAAGAAGAAATGCTGCTTCTGTTCATCTTCGATATCCACTTGCAGATACTATTAAAGTACTTTCTTTTTATAATGAAATAACTATTCCTGAAGGTGCTGATATTGTGCACAGTTATTATATGGCTTGTGGATTTGCAAGAGGGTATTTTGGTATTCAAGTAAATAGTCAAACAGAACGACGAGTAATTTTTTCAGTATGGGATGCAGGAATAGAAGCTATAAATCGAAATAAAGTAGCTGATTCAAATAAAGTACAATTGATTGCAAAAGGCGAAAGTGTATTTGCCGATGGCTTTGGTAATGAAGGAACAGGCGGCCATAGTCATTTTATATATAATTGGAAAGCAGGAACCACTTATAAAATGTTGGTAACTGCTTTATTAGATAGTGCTAATAATGCAACAATTTATACAGGTTATTTTTTTATGCCGGAATTTCAACAATGGAAGCTGATAGCTAGTTTTAAAGCACCTCAGGATGGAAAATCTTTAAGAAATCTTTATTCCTTCAATGAAAATTTTGTTGGAGTAAATGGACAATTGGAGCGTAAGGCAATGTTTGGTAATCAATGGGTACAAAATGATAATGGAAAGTGGATTGAATTAACTAAATCTACTTTTTCTTATGATGCAACAGGTAAAGCAGGAGATAGAATTGATTACGGTGGTGGTGTTAATAACAGTCAATTTTATTTATGGAATGGAGGGTTTAAAGAAGCCAATGCAAAACTTGGAGATGAATTTAATAGAACGGCAACAAATTCACGCCCATCAATTGATTGGTTTAAAAATGCAGATTCATTGGTATTGGCCGGAAAAGAAACGACGTTGATTAATGAAGCAATTCAGTCTAAAAAAATTGATACTAATGGAATTAAGAATGGAGTTTATTATCAAATTCTAAAAGAAGGAACTGGTGCTTATGTTAAAGTATCAGATACGGTTACAGTAAATTATAAATTAACACTTTTAATAGGTGGGAAACTCATTGAAGAAACCAAAGACAAGCCTTCTACTTTTCCTTTAAGCAGGTTAATTAAGGGCTGGCAAATTGGCGTTCCTTTGTGTAAAGTAGGCGGTAAAATAAAACTAATTATTCCCTCTGCATTGGCTTACTCAATGCGAAGTAGGAGTAAGGATTTTCCACCCAATAGTATTTTAGTTTTTGAAATTGAAGTACTAAGTACTAAAAGCTGAGAATTAATTTATTTTTTATATTCTGTTTTAGGATTAAATTTTTTAGTATTAAATGGGGGAATATAAAAAGTATCATTAAACGGTTTAGGAATGTTGGTTTGAAGATTGCTAGTATTGAAATCACTAGGGTTTGGAATTAATAGTAAATTACTTTTTTGCAAACCGTTTGGTATTGAATATACTTGAGATTTATCTGGAGAAGCAATCGTCATCCCATCGAAAGTAGATTCATATAAATCAAATCCCTCTCCATTATTCCCTTTAAGAACTTGCATTTTGTTTAATGCTATCAGAGCTAATGTATTTGGCATTCGATTTTGTGGTAATTTTTGTTTGAAGGAAGTAACTGGTTGTAAAGGGTTTAATTTAATAATAGGCCGGTAATGCGCTGATGTTATTCCAATAATTAACAGAAAGCCTAATACTAGTAATGGTTTGTTCATTTCACAATTTAATTAAACATCTTTTAATATCCAATAGTTCGTACGCTCATTTTTGTTAAATTTGTGCCATGGCCATAGCAGTCTTGATAAATGGTGTTTTTCAGCAAATATGGAATTGGATAAACCAATTAGATCAAAGTCTATTCTTAAAAGTCAATACGGTTTATACTAACTCTTTTCTAGATTCAGTTTATCCTTGGTATCGAGAAGGTAATACTTGGATACCCTTATATTTATTCCTTATTGTTTTTAGTTTAATGAACTTTAAGACTAAGGCTTTTTCTTGGATTTTATTCATTGTAATAACTTTGGTATTAACTGACCAAATAAGTAGTAGTTGGATAAAACCTTTTTTTGAACGTCCTCGCCCTTGCCGTGATCCTTTTCTTATGAGTCATGTTCGATTATTGTTGAATGGCTGTTCTGGAGGCTACAGTTTTACTTCTTCACATGCTACCAATCATTTTGGAATTGCTGTATTTATAATAATGACACTTGGAAATATCATGGGAAGATGGAAGTATGCTTTTTTATTTTGGGCAGCTTCAATTAGTTACGGACAAGTATATGTTGGTGTACATTATCCTTTTGATATTTTATGCGGAGCAATTGTAGGTTCCAGTATTGGATGGTTAACAGGTAGTTTTTATTTAAGAAGGGTAGGACAAATTGAAATTGATGATTCCCAGTAAATATTTTTATACAATAATTGGCACTTGTATCATCACCTATATTATAGGAATGTTTTGTATTCCTTTAATGGATGTTGATGCTTCTCAATATGCTTCCATAAGCAGAGAAATGCTCGAAAGAAATAGTTATTTGCAGGTATTTGATTTAGGGCGAGATTATCTAGATAAACCTCCAATGCTTTTCTGGATTTCTGCATTGAGCATGAAAGTTTTTGGGGTGCATGATTGGGCTTATCGATTGCCTTCCTTTTTTTTATTACTTGCTGCTATTTATGCTACCTATCGATTAACTATTTTATTTTATCAAAAAGAAATAGCTCAGTTAAGTGCTATGATTTTAGCATCTTGTCAGGCTGTTTTTTTATTGGCACATGATGTTAGAACCGACACCATGTTAATGGGTTGGGTAATTTTAAGTATATGGCAAATTGCAGAATGGTTTAAATTTAATAGATGGACCAATTTTGTAATTGGTTTTATTTTTATTGCTTGTGGTATGATGACGAAAGGACCAATTGCCTTAATGGTTCCAGGCTTTGCATTTGTTAGTCATTTTGTTGC
>JBKJQV010000395.1:0-5139 GCA_046593815.1 Sediminibacterium sp.
GCAACAAAAACGCGATTTTCATTGGTTGGATCGATTGATATTCCACCAATTTGTTGACCATCACTTAAACCAAGGTGTAGCCATGTTTTACCGGCATCAATAGATTTATACATTCCATTACCAACTGATAAATCGGGGCGTTGAATTCCTTCACCGCTAGCAACATAGAGGGTATTTGGGTTAGAAGGGGCAACTGCAACATCACCAATAGAGCCAGTAGGTTGGTCATCAAAAATAGGTTTCCATGTTCTTCCGAAATCAGTGGTTTTCCAAACGCCGCCATTATTAACACCTATATAAAACACATTGGGTTGCTTTGGAATTCCAACAGCACCAACAGTTCTGCCGCCTCTATGAGGGCCAATCATTCGCCAATTAAGGGCTTTATAATAGGATGGATCTGTTTGAGCAAAGCTGTTAACCACAAAAATGCAAGTTAATAATAGCATCAAAAACTTAAAGCGGAAATAATGAGTCATATTTAGATGGATTATATAGTGGTAAGGTACAAAATGAAACCATATCAGCAGCTTTTAATAGCGTTGCAACTTTAAAAGCAAATAATTAGTTACGTAACTTCATAAAATGAAAAGATACCTTTTGATTATAAGTATTCTTTTTGCCGCTTGTTCAAAAAAAGAAGCGACTGAGCAGATTGATTTAATAAGTGAACCTATTATTAAGACGGAAACTATATTAACAGGTTATGAAATTATCTGGGGAATGGATTTTTTGCCTAACGGAGATTTTATTTTTGGAGAAAAAAAAGGTAAGTTATATTTAAAAAAAGTTAGTGAAATAGTTGAAATAACTGGACTTCCAAACATTAATTCTGCAGGTCAAGGAGGATTACTAGATATTAGAGTACATCCGAATTTTATTTCTAATGGTTGGGTTTATTGTACTTATTCTGGATTCTTTACTGCAGGAGGGGCTAACTGGAATTTAGCTAGATTCAAGATAGCAGAAAATAAGGTTAGTAATTGGCAAATTCTTTTAACTACAGAAAGTCCAAATTCATGGAGTGGTCATTACGGAAGCAGGATAGAGTTTGATGATCAAGGATATGTTTATGCAACAGTAGGAGAAGGTGGAACTGGATCTTATGGAGGAGTTAATGCAACAAATACTAATGCTCAAAGTGTAAAGTCAATTTGGGGTAAAGTTCATAGGTTAACTGAATCAGGAAGTATACCAAGTGATAACCCTGTTTTGATTGGAAATAGTTCGGCCACATCAATTTATAGCTATGGGCATCGTAATCCTCAAGGTCTTATTTTTAATACTATAACAAAAGAACTCTGGGAAACTGAACATGGTCCAAAAGGGGGTGATGAAATAAATATTATTAAAAAAGGTGCAAACTATGGATGGCCAATTGTTTCATTTGGCACCAACTATGATGGAGTTGTAATTTCTAGTAATCCATTAAGAGCTGATATAGAACCTCCAATTCACACTTGGACACCTTCAATTGCTCCTTCAGGTATGGCTTTTATTACAAGTAATTCTTTTAAAAAATGGAAAGGAAATTTACTATGTGGATCGTTAGCATTTAGTTATTTAGCAAGATGCGAATTAAGTAATGGGAAAGTTGTAAAAGAGTATAAATTGCTTGAAAATATAGGAAGAGTTCGAAATGTAAAACAAGCACCTGATGGAAGTATTTATGTTTCTGTTGAGGGACCTGGTAGGGTTATTCAAATTAAAGCTGAGTAATCAATTTCAAATATTTTATATTTCTACGAGATAAAAAGAAGCGTGGGCTTTTTTCTTTAGATCCTTTCGCTGTGTGCTATTTAACATAATATTAATTATAGGGTATATAGTATATCAAAAATTGAAGTTAATCTATGCCTAATATATTGATAATCATTATATTCATACTATAATTAAAACGAATAATTATGATGAAAAGTATTCCTCGTAGACAGTTTATTCAGCAAACCACTGCAGCAAGTTTAGCCTTAGGTGCTTCATTAACTAGCCTTAAATCTTTTGCATCAGCATCAGTAAAAAAAGTTAGAATTGGGATTATTGGTGTTGGCTTACGCGGTCAAAATCATCTCGAAATGATGCTCAATCGTTCAGATGTTGAAGTAATTGCAATGGCAGATCCAAGCCCAATTATGATGGCTACAGCTCAGCAACAAATTACCAAATCTGGCAAAAAAGCAGCGGTTGAATATGGAAAAGGAAACCTTGATTATAAAAATCTTTTAAAGCGAGATGATATAGATGCTGTGATTATTGCCACCCCATGGGAATGGCATATTCCTCAAGCCATAGATGCTTTAAATGCTGGTAAAATACCAGGTGTTGAAGTCTGTGGTGCTGTAAAGCTTCAAGATTGCTGGGATATTGTAAATGCTAGCGAAAAAACCAAGATTCCCGTAATGGTTTTAGAGAATGTTTGTTATCGTAGAGATATTTTAGCTGTATATAATATGGTCCGCCAAGGTCTTTTTGGCGAAATATTACACCTTCAAGGCGGATATCAGCACGATTTACGTGGGGTTAAGTTCAACGACGGCATTACACCTTACAACTCAGGCGTTGAATTTGGCGATAAAGGATTCAGCGAAGCAAAATGGCGTACTCAGCACTCTCTAAACCGGAATGGAGATCTATATCCTACCCATGGTTTAGGTCCTGTAGCAATGATGATCGACGTAAATCGAGGCAACAGATTAACTCGGTTATCATCTGTAGCTACTAAAGCAAAAGGCTTACATAAATATATAGTTAACCATCCTAAAGGTGGTATTAATCACCCTAATGCGAAAGTAAATTTTAAACTTGGAGATATCGTTACTACTCAAATTCAGACCCACAATGGTGAAACTATTTTGTTAACGCACGATACCAATTCGCCTCGCCCATATAATATCGGATTTAGGGTTCAAGGAACCGATGGATTATGGCAGGACAGTAAATCTGGTCAGTTTAATGCCGGAATGCTATACATTGAAGGAAAATCAGAAAAATCGCACCAATGGGAAAATCCTGAGAAATGGATCAAAGAATACGATCATCCTCTTTGGAAAAAATATGAGATACCTGCTGAAGGTTCTGGTCATGGTGGAATGGACTTTTTTGTTGATAATGCATTTATAGAATGCATTAAGCGCAAAATCAATTTCCCTTTAGATGTATATGATTTAGCTACCTGGTATTCAATTACACCACTTTCAGAAAAATCTATCGCAGAAAACGGACAAGTTCAGGTTATTCCAGATTTTACTAGAGGTAAATGGCAAAACAAGAAACCCGATTTTGTTATGGGCGAATTTTAATTAATTGCTTCAATATAAAGTTCCAGTAATCTTAATTGATTTTGAGCCCTGATCAAGTTATGGTCAGGGTATTTTTCACCATAATAAATATCATTTTCTAAATAATCGGTTATAAACCTAATTGATTGCATATAGATTAATATTTTACCTGATAAGTAAAAATTATCAATTTCAAATTGACTTAAATCAGATTTTAATTCTCCTAAATAACCATTTTCAACAGCAGATAATACATCTTGCCTGATTGTAATTTCTTCAAATATTTTCTCTTCCTCAGATACTGGCGAAAGGTAGGTTCTAAGCATATCTCCAACATCACTAAATATATATCCAGGCATTAATGTATCTAAATCAATCACACAAAGCCCCTTCCCTGCTACATCAAATAATACATTACTAATTTTAGTATCATGATGCATCACTCTTTGTTTGGAATCTGCAGACTGAATATAATTTTCAAATTCTAGTACAATTGAGTTTAACTTTTTTAGCGTGCAAATCGTCTTCTCAGCAACAGCCATTCTTTTAGAATTATTGTTTTGTAAAGCATCTTCAAATTGCTTGTATCTAAAACTTAGATTGTGAAAGTTAGGAATGGTAATATGTAACTTATTGGCAGGAAATTGTGCAAGCTTTCTAGTAAATTGAGCAAATTGTTTAGAAGCTTCAAAAGCTTCATGAGCATTATTTACAACTGATATAGTGGTAGAGTTAGCTATAAACTTAAAAGCTCGATAAAAATGTTGGTTGATTTTTATTAATGAATCTCCCCTTGAATTAATGATAGGGTTTGTAAATAAATAATCAGGAAAATATTGTTGTAAAAATTCATTCACCATTTTTATATTGTCATCAATCCATTCTGGCCGATGAAATATATTGGTATTAATATTTTGTAATATAAATACACCTTCATTGGCATTTACTTTCCAAGAATTATTAATCAAACCACTATTAATCAATACTTCAATAGGGTTTGTCCATTCAAAAGCCTTTGTTGCTAACTTCCATTCAATATCATCTTTCTTCAACAAAACAATTTGTATATTTAGTTCATAATAGAGTACCAATATACGGTAATCTAAAAAATGAAAATCATTTATGATTGAAAGAAGAAAATTTTTACGATTAAGCTCATTGGGGCTCAGTGCATTGGGCTTCTCCGCTTTTACAGAAGTTAAAAAAGTGCAAAAGCCAATAGTTATTTCAACTTGGGATGCTGGAATCAGCGCCAATAAAGCAGCTTGGCAAGTATTACGTAATAATGGTAGAGCGCTTGATGCTGTTGAACAAGGTGTAATGGTTACAGAAAACGAAAAAAATTGTTGCGTTGGTCTCGGAGCTAACCCCGATAGGGATGGCTACGTTACTTTGGATGCATGTATAATGGATGAGTTTGCTAATTGCGGTAGTGTTGCTTTTTTAGAACGCATTAAACACCCAATTCAAGTAGCACGTAAAGTGATGGAAAATACGCCGCATGTTTTTTTAGTTGGATCGGGCGCACAGCAATTTGCTATATCACAAGGGTTTGTTTTAGAAAAAGAAGAGTTATCTGAAAGTGCAAAAAAAGAATACATAAAATGGTTAAAAAAATCTGAATATAAACCAATCGTAAATATTGAAAATAAACAACAAGCATATGCGCCTAATAAATTATCCGATGGTTCATGGAACCATGATACAATTGGTATGATTGCTCTCGATGCTGCTGGTAATTTAAGTGGAAGTTGCACAACAAGCGGAATGGGTTTTAAAATGCGAGGACGAGTAGGCGACTCCCCTAGTATTGGTGGAGGATTATTTGTTGATAATGAAGTAGGCGCTGCTGTGGCAACTGGGC
>JBKJQV010000147.1:0-2571 GCA_046593815.1 Sediminibacterium sp.
GTTTCAAAAGCCAAGCATAATTTTTTCACAAAGCGACTCACGGATGATGAAAAAGAAGAATTATCTACGGTTTTAATTTCAATTGGTGAAAATTTCCAAATTGAATGGGTTGCAAGAAGTATGGCCGAAAGAAAGGAATATACCGACTCACGTTCAAGAAACAGGACTAAATATAAAAAAAATAAAGAAGAAATTTATAATAACATATCAAATTCATATGAACCACGTATGGAAGATGAAGATGGAAATGAAGATATAAATGAAGATATAAATATAAATATAGATTTAAATAAAGAAAAAAGGAGCGAAAAAAATAAAAAAACAAAAATCGCAAAAACTGAAAATTTAGAAATTGCCATTTCGGATCCGATGTCAGAAATCTGGGCAACTTGGACAAAATACAAATTCGATCAATTCAAATTCAAATTCAAATCGAAAGAAGCCGAAGTAAGCGCAAAAAGCCTTTTACTGAATTTATCCAAAGGGTCAGAATCTACGGCGGCGGCAATAGTCGCACAAAGCATGGCAAACGGCTGGGCTGGTTTATTTGCGCTCAAAAATCAAAACGTCATGGATTTGGACAAGCCAGAGCGAAATAAAATAAGCACAATGGCAGCATACAATGAAATTATCGAAGAATTAAAAAACGAAAAATTATAAGTAAATGAAAATTGAGCAATGGAATGAAGAACCGTTTTTAAGGGATTTAGAAATTGAGAATCAAATTATTTTAGTGACAAAGGCAATACATGATTATTTGGATTACCGAAATATCGAACAAGACAAAACACAAAAATTAAAATTAATTAAGTTTGTTCTGGAAGGATTAAAACGATTTCCACTTGCTAAAACTTCATTCATTATTTGGTCATTAGAAAAATTTGCAGATAAATCAAATAGCAACATCAGTGCGTTCATGGTCATGGGTGCTATTGAAGAAGGTTACAAAAATGATTTATACAAAAGTTTTATAAAACAATATTTAACAACAAAACAAAACTCAATGGTGGAACAAGAATCAGAATCAAGCAAATCAGAGCGCAACCGAATAGCTCGTAAAGAATCATTTGATAAAATTAGCGAAATGGTTAATTCAGGCAAAACAGACTATGAGCATGTCCTTTGGCTTAACTGTATGAATTATATCGGTAATGATTTGAAGTATGCACCTGATCAAAGTATCATTGATAGATTCCAAACCTTAGCGATTAAGCACATCACTAAGGATTTAAAAGTTATCCAGGCAGACGATAACACAAAAAGGGATGAAAAGACCAAAGTATTCACATATTTAGCTGAAATCTACAATAACCAAATTGAGCAGCCTGAATTAATTTCAATGATTAAATTACAAAGGCGTAAAATGGTTTGTGAGGATTATATTTTTAATAATTAAAATAAATAAAAATGATTCAATACCTAGTAGATGAAAAGCTTTACATAATCCATATTAACGGTTTATATTTAGAATCCATAAAATCCAAATCAATAAAATTAAATTCAGAACAATCCAAAGCAAAGCGGTTTGATAATCCAGACGAAGCAGAATTTTTTTACGATATGTTCACAGAATGTCACGAACATAAGCCAATTGAAGCAAATCCAATGATAATTAGCCAAGATTATAAAAAATAATTCATTAATATTTCGTATATTTGCATTAAAAAAAAACCATGAATTTAGAGCTATTAATAAAACAATTAGGGGAACGGATCAATAAACTTGAAGCACAAAACAATGAATTTAATGGGCGTATTGAAGCACTTAAACTTTGTTGTTGTGAAAATAAAATGACGTATCTTGATTCCGTGCAATTATTTTACTATGATGAATTTGGCAATGGATTAACCCCAGAAGAGTTGAACTTAGTAGATCGGCTTCCTGGAGATTCATGTCATGGAGCTAAAGCCGTAGTAACTTACTATGACGCTACTCTATTTTGTGAATATTGGTTAAATGACGGCTGGATTGTAATTGCGGCTACTCATGGCGGTATTAATTCATAATTTTGTAATATGAAAATAATTTTGTATATTTGCAATTATTATTAACGTTAATTAATTTTTAAAATGAAAAAATTTACTTTATTTCTGTTTTTAGCCCTTTTTTGTGTTTTGGGGCAAAGTCAAACACTTACAACCGTAGACATAGACACGTTAACCAATGCGGATACCGTACTAAACAATGTAAACGGCCGGACGTATCCTTTAAATTATGAAGTTCATTATACCGTTGCTGGTATTTCGGGAACTATATTGGACACTATTTACGTTCAGAGGGCAGCCAATGGAACAACCGATTGGATAACGGACACAGCGACTCCAATTAGCGGACTTAATACCACATGGACAGGTAAATTAACAGGATCTTGTTTAGGGTGTACACTAAGAGTTAAAGTCAAATCCACAGGCACGCAATCAACTAGGGTAAAGACGTCCACAATAATTTATAGGCAACTTTAAAGAACAATAGCCCATATTAGGGCAGGATTTGAAAATGATGAACCTATTGACCCCTAAGACCTAAACCAACTTAGGGGTTTTTTAAAAAACAAAAAAGATTAAACATACA
>JBKJQV010000366.1:0-6792 GCA_046593815.1 Sediminibacterium sp.
CGGGGCAAAGACGGGTTCGATTCCCGTACCGGCTACAAAGCCCTCGAACGCAAGTAAGAGGGTTTTTTATTTGAGAACGAGCCGAATAAATTCGGCTAAGTGAGCAAATAAAAAACCCAGCAGCGGCAAAGCCGATGCGAGGGCTTTGGGTACGGCCACCATTGGGGAAGACATTACGAGTGAAGCGAGTAATGGCAATCCCAATGGCTTTGATTCTTTAAAAGCCTAAGCCGAGGAAGTCAGCCGAGCGAAGCGAAGGCTGGTAATCCCTTTCATTGTTAAGATCTAAATATGTTAAATTATCGTACATTAATAATAATATAATTTTCCCTTTAGGTTTATCGTAAATTTGCAGCCAGATTAATAAAAATACATATAGAGAATGAGTTTGAATCAAACCCGAATAGAAGTAATGCAGTTTTTGGAGCAAAAAATGGATGAAATAGTTGATACGTTTTTGAAGAAAATAGATTTGAATTGGCAACCCTCAGATTTATTACCCGATAGTAGCAGCGAAAATTTTATTACTGAAGTAAAGGAATTGCAATTAGAATGTAAAGAGCTGCCATACGATTACTTAGCTGTACTAGTTGGAGATATTATTACAGAAGAAGCATTACCTACTTATGAAACCTGGTTAATGGATATTGAAGGTATTGGCAAATCGAATAGAGAAGGATGGAGCAAATGGATTCGTATGTGGACAGCCGAGGAAAACAGACATGGAGATTTGCTTAATAAATATGTTTATTTATCAGGCAGAGTCAATATGCGTCAGATGGAAATTAGCACACAACATTTAATTGCCGACGGAATGGAAATAGGTTGTGCAAGAGATCCATATAGAAATTTTGTGTACACTTCTTTTCAAGAGATGGCTACGAATATTTCACATAGAAGAACAGCTACATTGGCCAAGCAGCATGGCAATAATCAATTATCAAAAATATGTGGACTAATAGCTGCAGATGAAGCCAGACATGCAAAAGCTTACAAAAGTTTTATCTCCAAAATATTTGAAATTGATGCAAGTGAAATGATGTTGGCTTTTGAAGATATGATGAGAAAGAAAATTGTTATGCCTGCTCACTTTCTTCGTCAACAAGGCGAAAAAATAAGTACTACTTTTACTCATTTTAGCGATGCGGCACAGCGACTTGGAGTATATACTACAATGGATTATACTGATATTCTTGATAGCTTAATTAAAGAATGGAATATTAGCAATATAACAGGACTAAATGGTACTGCAGAAAAAGCTAGAGACTATTTAATGGGTTTGCCAGAAAGATTTAGAAGAGTAGCTGAACGCAGCACTATTAAATCTCCTTTAGAATATGAATTTAATTGGATAACTAGATAACGTCAACTCTATTGCACTATTTTAGATCCAAACCATTTTTTTCTAAACGCAAGCATTTCATTTGTAATAGCCATCCCTTCTTTTTCAAAATAAACTACTGAAAAAGTAGGGTTTTCTATAAGCCTAATGGTGGAGGATTTTTTCTCCCCTCTATGTAAATAATCAACTTGCAAATTATCACCAATTGCACTTGAATTTAAAATACTATCAAACTGCAATTGCTTTTTGGTTGTAACTCCATTAATCATAATTATTTGATCATCTACATCTAAACCAGCATCATACAATGGAGTACCTATGATAGTATTGTTATTTATTGTTAAGCCATTTCCTTCAGTAAATCGAATATTTCCCAACCAAGATTTTGTACTTGATTTTTTTAATAAAAGTCCAGCTTTTGCTAATAATGGTTTATAATTAAAACTATTGTGACCATAAATATAATTTTTAAAAAACTCAGCAGCAAATTTTACATCACCAGAAACAGCTGCTAATACTATTTCTAAATCAGCGATTGTATAAGGAACTTCAGTTTTTCCAAACTTATTCCACAAGGCAGTCATAAAATTATCTAATGATAGATGACTAAAATTACTTCTCAACTCAAGATCCAATGCCAATGCAATAGCAGCTCCATAAGGATAATAGGAAGTATACATATTAGGATAATTGGTTTTATCTATTGATACTCCTGCATCTACAAAAACAGCATGTCTACTGGCTTCAGCTGGTGAAAGTCTTTTTGCTCCCTGCGTATTTTCCTTGGTATTAACTAATGAACCAATTGTATTCAAATAATTTGCTTCAGTTTGGAAAGAAGCTCTAGTCATAATTAATTCACCATAATATTGAGTAAATCCTTCTGCAAGCCACAACTCATTACTCATATTGCTCTTCTCAAAATTAAAAGGCTCAAGTGTTTTTGGTCGTATCCTTTCTACATTCCAACAATGAAAAAATTCATGTGAAAAAACTCCTAATAAAAAGTCGCTATTAGAAAAACGAGAAGGTATAGTAATCATAGTTGAATTTCGATGCTCCATGCCATCACCATGAACAAATGGATTAATGCTCGCTAGAAAAGTATACTTGCCATAATCGTAAGTAGGGAACTCCCCAAAAACTGATTTTGCTTCTAGTGTAATCTTTTCAACTTTTTTAGCAAATACAGTTGCAGTACTATCATCTGTATTAGCCTCTAAAGCCAATTGAAATTGAATGTTCTTGCCATCAGAATTTTTTAAATCCCAACTTTTTTTAAATAAGTCGCCAATTTTAACAGGACTATCCATAAAATACTGTAAACCAGGAGCCGTAAATTTAAAAATATTATTGGTTGGTTTTAGTTGAGTCGCTATTGTCCAATTTTTATTAGAATGCAAATTAAAATTAATATCGATTGGGAGTTTATCAGCTCCTTTTACCCATAAAAAACTTGCAGGCATATTTAAATGTACGCTCGAGGGATCAATACCAGCATAGGTTCCATCAGCATAATTGGCATACAAAATATACTCTACTCTAACATAACCATTATAATTTGGAACTTCAAAAACGTCTCCATCAATTTGATTAATTGTAATTAATTGATTGGCTTTATTAAAAGCTTTTATATCATAAATATTCTTTCCAAACTCATGGGTTGCATATCTTCCTGGCGAAGATCTACTCATTTTAAAAATAATCGACTTCATCGATAAATTTTCTGCAGCTAAACTTATTAATGCCTCATGATGCTGAATATTGGGGAACGATACTTCGTAATGTATAGCTTGACTAAAAATAGTAGTAACAATCATTATTACAAATGAAAGAAGGGTGATTTTTTTCATACTTAAGTATTTTGAGAAATACAAGATAGAAAAGATTAAGCAACTATAATATCAATTAAAAGGGCTTGCCGTGAGTTTGTTGAATTAACTTGGTAGCAATAAAGGGAAATTTATTCATCACTTTTAAAAACAATCCAGTACTTGAACCACCAAAAAGCCTTTGCACTAGTCTACCTGTTGCTGTTCTGAAAGCAAAATGCTTTTGCCAGCTTTTAGTATAAGCAACTTCCATTTCAGGGCGACTAATTTCACCATTCAAAAACCTTTTTATTTGAATTAGCGCTAATTGTGAAGCATGCATGGCCATACTCATACCATTACCACAAAGAGGCGTTATTAATCCGGCAGCATCTCCTACGAAAAGTATATGATTAATTACCTGTTCTTTTTTTTCAAAACTAATCTGAGAAATAGTAAGTGGTTGTTTATATAAAATTTCAGCAGTTGAAAAAATATGTGCTAGTTGTTTGTTTTTAGAAAGTATATCTCTTTCCATCCTTTCAATAGAATTATCTGCATTAGCCAAATTATTAGCAGTGGTAAGATAACAACAACAATATTGATCATCTTCAATTGCTGAAATACCACAATAGCCATTACTGAAATTATGAAGAGCTATAGTATCAATTGGATGAGGATATTTAAGATGATACTTAACGCCGATATAGTTACTAATTTTACTTGGCTTCTGCTGTATAAAATTTCTTTTCCATTTTACATCTAGATTAGTTCTTTTGCCATAAGAACCAACTACTACTTTTGAAAAGCTTGTAAATCCATCAGTGCAAATTACGAATTGATCATTGCTTAAATAAACATCATTTACTTTGGTTTGAAGGTAAACTTTCACACCGAGTTTCACTGCAATCTCATACAACGCATTATCTAACTTATACCTACTAATTCCAAAACCACCTAAAGGCAATTGAAAATGGTAAATCTCACCTTGGTTATCAGAAATAGATAACTTACTAATATTTGGTAGATTCCAATTGCTTAAAGGAACTCCACAACGTTCTAAAAAATTCCAACTTTCATTACTAATATATTCGCCGCAGACTTTATGAAATGGATATTGTTCTTTTTCAAATAACACCACAGAATGTCCTTGCTGAACCGCCTGAATGGCCAATGTTAGTCCTCCTAAACCACCGCCTACAATTCCAATGTCAAACATTTCATTCATCTATTATGCATGTTTATAGATAATTAAATAACGAAAAGCCCATTGCCAGTTAATTTCAAATTTTTCAATCAAGGCTTTATTAAATATTGCAATCCACTCACTTTTTACTAAACCCCGAAGTACACTCAAAGGAGCATCATTTTTTACCAAATAAGATTTTGAAAAAAATTGGGTTAATATTTTTATTGAAAAATGAGCAAGCCAATGCCTTTGCAAATCATTAATAAAAAAACCAATTAAAGCATTATGCTTCATCCATTGTATTTGAATAACCAATTGGTTTTCATTAAAGTGGTGACAAAATAAACTAGAAAATATTATATCTGGTTTTTCCTGAAATTGAACCAATTCATAATCACTACAAATGAATGTAGTATTTACTTTTAGCATTGGATTATTTTTGGCAACATCAATACATTCCTGCTTTAAATCAACACCGATTAATTTTACTTCTACCTTATTTTTTTTACAGTATTTCAAAATTGCTACTAAGTTATCTCCTCCACCACACCCTATTTCACAGACTGAAATTTTTTTCTTAGAACCCAATAATTGCTTAAACCCTTTTACTGTAATTGCATGCCCTCCTAGCAATGTATTGATTGTATTAAGTTCTTGCATATTTAGCAATATATCATCAAAAGGAATATCCTCTCTGTCGAGTAATTCAAATTGATATGATCGCTTTAAAGACATTAATTGTTAACTGCAGTAAATGTTTCCATAGTTAATCCTGGACCAAATGCCATTCCAACAATAGTTGCAGGTTGTTCATTTAGATTATCCATTATCTCTTTTAAAACATACAATACGGTTGGAGAAGACATGTTACCATGATCGAACAATACTCTTCTGGCGTATTGAAGATCTTGATCGGAAAGTTTCATTTTCCGTTGAACTAAATCGAGTATACGTTTGCCGCCCGGATGAATACACCAATGGGTTATATCACTAATTGTAAGCTGATTAACTTGTAAAGCTTTTGAAATTAGGTTTTCTATATCTGCCTCAATTAACTGTGGAATATAACTACTCAAAGTCATCAAAAAGCCTTTACTACTTAAATTCCAAGCCATATCTGCTTTTCCTTTTTCTACAACTTCAGAATAAAAATTTTTAATAGTAAGTTTTGGATAATTATTTAAACAATTACTTATTAAAATAGCAGCAGAGCCATCTGCAAAAAGCAAACTACTAGCTGCATTATCTTCAGTAAATTCTTTTTGAAAGTGTAAAGTGCATAATTCAGTTGCTACAACTATTACATTTGAATTAGGTGTGCTATCGCAAATCATTTTAGCCAGCTTCAACCCATGAATTGCTGCATAACAACCCATAAAATTAATGGAAGTCCTAAAAATGCTATTAGGCAATGAGAGCGCATGCATTAATTGAAGATCTAACCCTGGTGCACTCATTCCAGTACAGCTAATTGTAATTAAATGAGTTACTGATTTTGTATCAATAAAACCATCAATACATTTATTAATCGCATCAATAGATAATGCTAATGCTTCTGTTTCAAAAATTTGCATTCTTGTTTCTAATGTTGGAAAAGAATCAGATGGGTTAGCTGGAATAAATCCTTTTTTTTCTAAAGCAGTATTATAATCTGGAATTACAGAGTGCCTAGTATTAATACCGCTATGATCATATAGAAATTTAAGTTTCCTTTTACCACCTGTATCAAGTAAATAGTTCTCTTGCATAAACGAATGAATATCCGATTGCAAATGCTTGTAAGTTGGAGAAGATGTTGCTATAGATATAATATCAGCCACGTTGTTGTAAAATTAATAATGAGATAAATCCAGCGTTTGAGCCAATAGATGCTATCCAATTCATTCGCATTGTGTGTTTAAAATCTGCTTGATTTTCATCTTTCCAAACTTTTACAGCCCATATAAGAAAGTAGATTACAACTGGAATAAAAAATAGTTGTAAAATATAAAATAATTTAAGTTGATTCATTTGTTTAAAATAAATGAATAAGAGTGAGAAAGCAATCCCATAAACAATTGCACAAAAAATAAATGTTCCCCTTTTGCCAAGCATTAATGAGATAGAATTTACTCCATCTGCTTTATCAGAACTATGTTGATAAATTTGAGTGATAGGGTAAAACCCACCAATTAAAAAAGCTGCTGCAATAACTGGGTAAATAGGCAATTCTAAACTTCCATTTCCTACACCAAAAAATATCATTGCAAATACTAAGGACCCTTGGTTTAGAACAACTGTTAAATAACCACTAATTGGATATTGTTTTAATCTTACACCTCTATAACTATACAACCGAGAAAAAACGATATAAATAAAAAGTAATAATGAAGTTAATCGTGATACGAGAATAGCCAATAAAACTGCCGGAATATCCATTATAACAGCAACAACAAATAATTCTTTTAAAG
>JBKJQV010000135.1:0-6869 GCA_046593815.1 Sediminibacterium sp.
AGAAACTATTCCAATTCTTCCTGGTTTAAATATAAAGCCAGGCATAATTCCAACTTTAGCTTCTCCCGCGGTGATTACCCCTGGACAATTTGGTCCGATTAATCTTGTATTAGTTCCTTGTAAATAATTTTTTACTTGAACCATATCTTGTACAGGTATGCCTTCTGTAATACAAACTACTAGAGCAATACCAGCATCAGTTGCTTCCATAATTGCATCTGCTGCAAATGCAGGTGGTACAAATATGATACTAACGTTAGCGCCAGTTTTTGCAACAGCATCAGCAACTGTATTAAACACGGGTTTGTCTAAATGGGTTGTGCCACCTTTATTTGGGGTAACTCCACCTACAACATTTGTTCCGTATTCAATCATTTGAGTTGCATGGAAAGTACCTTCAGTTCCGGTAAAACCCTGAACAATGATTTTTGAGTTTTTATTCACTAATACTGACATGGCTACTTGTTTCTCGGTTTTTTTAAATTTTCGTGGCAAAAATAGGTGAAAAAGGGCGTATATCTTTCACAAAAGAGTTTTGTCTTTTATTGGTTTTCCTTTTAAAATTTCTTGCTTTAATAGAAATTAAAGCAAGAATTAATGTTCAAATAATAAAACAACAGCTTTAATTATAAAAATATAAGTTTTAGGTCTTATTAAACATTTTTTACATTATTAAGTTATCACTAGTGTCCGGTTAAATTAGGTTGATTTTCAATTGAATATAGTTTTGATCTTTGACATCTTGGTATAAAGGGTTTTCAAAAAGGCTTGGTAAACGAGTTTTATCTAACAATGACACGCTCATAATTTGTAGTATTTCATAGGGTGATTGTTTCAATTTTAATTTTGCTTTGATGATTGCTACTAAAGTATAAGTAATGATGGCGATATAGATTTGAGTTCTTACAGCATTTTCAGAAACACCCCAAAATGATTTTATTTTTAGGTGTTGCTTAATCCATTTAAAAAACAATTCAATCTTCCATCTATTTTTATAAAGTAGTACAATCTCGGTGGCTGGTAAAGTCAAGTTGTTTGAGAGAAAAACAAAAGATCGCTTTTGTTCCGCATCATAAAACTTTACTCTTCTAAATACCTTTTCATATTTTTCGATTGAATTAATTCCTTTCATTTTAACTCTTTGGTCACAAAGAATTCCTTTTTCTTTATCAGGTTTCTCTGCGGATACTCTGACAAATGAGAAATTAGCCTTTGATCTTATTACAAAAAATGAATCATGTTTATCAATAGTTGCCATTCGATCAAAGTCAATATAGCCGCGGTCCATGATATAATAACCCCCTGGTTCATAATTGATAAAATCTAGCCCATTAACATCGTGCACATTTGCTGGAGTAATATGCATGAAAACAGGAATGGCAGTACTAACATCTAATAATGTGTGTAATTTAATAGCTCCTTTTGCTCTTCTAAAAGTTGCCCACCAAAACACATTTAAACAAAGATCGATGGTGGTAGAATCAAAAGCATAAACATTACCAGTAATTGATTTATCAAAATCAACATTTGAGACACATACCTTTTGAGCTTCTGCAATCAATTCATATGCATACATTTCAAAAATTTGGCAATCTCTTTTCTCATTTGATTCTGCTAGATTCGACCTTGAAATATTTTTTCCAAAACCCAAATGATAATGCTTCGTTTTATGTGCGGTTAAACAAACAAGTAAATCACGAAGACTATCACGGTTACTTAATTGCCCAAACATCATACACATCATTTGGTTCCAACAGGTAAAATGTTTAACCCATTTATCACCTTGGAAAGAGCTTACACATCGATCAAAAATGCGCGCTGGAAGAAAAGTGACAATTTGAGAAAAAACATATTTGCCTTGATTCATAAACAAACTGATTTACAGTAAGTTATGAAATGACCTATTTCAAATCGTCACCGACCTGTTTTCCTATGAAACTTATATATACCAAGACTTTCAAAGAACTATTAACTATTTTTGCCGGACACTAGTGATTGAAAATAGAAGTTTAAATTATTTAATATGAAAACAGAATTAAGTGGTTCGCATTCTAGCGGTCAGATGAGTGAACAAGCAGATGCAGGAACAGTGAATGATATTTTAATGGCTGGAGATAAAAGTAAAGGCGGTAGACCCTATTTCTTTGATGATTCAGCTGTTGAACGAGTATTAAATATTTCTATGGCAATTGCAACTGAAGTAGCTGTTGTAAGAGAAAGGATGGATACAATTGAGAGATTACTAGAAGCAAAAGGCGCTTTACATCAATCTGAGATTGAAGCATTCATTCCAACTGATGCACAAGCAGAAGAACGTCAACTTTGGCATGCAAGATATGCTGCCCGAATCATGCGAATTATTCAACAAGAAGTAGAAGCCATTGCAAAACCAGAAAACAATATTCCTATGCGTACTATTGCAGACGATATTAATTTAATGTAAGAATACCCTATGAAAGTAATTGAAATAATTAATGCACATTATCATGCAATCATTAACAAAAACATTGATGAAATTTGCAACAAATATGTTCCCTCAGAAAATACTTATGTAATTCTTGAAGGACCGAGACTAACCACAATTGGTTTTGAAAAAATAAAAAAGGGATGGACTGATTTCTGTTCTTCTTCATTACAATTAATTTCCATTGAATGGATTGAAGGACCTTTTGCAGAAGAAGCTTCAAACATGGCATGGGTTGCTGGCATTATTCAACTTAGTATAAAAGTAAATAACAAAATATTCGATAATATTTTTCGTGCTTCATTTGTTTTAATTGAACACAATGGAGTTTTAAAAATTAAACATGAGCACGTTTCAATAGTTCATCCCGATCCTTATGGAATTGGTGATTGGCTAAAATCTAGCTAATATGGAGAATGATAGAATTAGTAAAGCAGCCATTATTGGCGTAGTAGTTGCAGCCTTAGGATTCTTTGTAGACTTATATGATATTATTATTTTTAGTGCTGTACGCCTAAATAGTTTTATCGACTTAAAGTTTCCCATTGCCGAATGGCCAATACTTACGCGCAATATTTTAAATGCTCAAATGTTTGGAATGTTACTAGGTGGATTTATTTGGGGAACAATTGGAGATAAATTCGGGAGACTCAAAGTATTATTTGGTTCGATTTTTATGTACAGTGTTTTTACAATGTTGAACGCTTTTGTAATCGATGTGAATGGTTATATGTGGTGTAGGTTTTTTGCAGGTGTAGGATTAGCAGGAGAATTAGGTGCAGGCATTACTTTGGTAAGTGAACAAATGGATAAACGTTACAGAGGTTTTGCGGTGGCAATGGTTGGAGGTATAGGAATGTTAGGTGCAGTAACTGCTGGAACAGTAGCAACTTTTTTTACTTGGAAAACAAGTTATATTATAGGTGCTGCTTTAGGCATTGTATTGCTGATATTGCGTTTCGGTGTAATGGAAAGCGGTTTGTTTAATGTAATGAAAGTAGAAGGCATTAGTAAGGGGAATTTTATGTTGATACTAAAAAATAAAAATCGACTTTGGAAGTTTGTTTGCATTTTATTGGTAGGTATGCCAGGATGGTTTGCAACCGGTATACTAATTACATTCACTAAAGAAATTGCTACAAGCATGAGGATGACCGCATTGCCTTCAGCTGCAACAGTAGTATCACTTAATTTTTTAGGATTTGCGTTTGGAGATCCGCTATGTGGTTTTTTAAGTCAAAAATTACAAAGCAGAAAAAAAGCCATCTATGTTTTTTTGATAAGCTATTCAATATTCTTAGCATTGTTCTTCTTATTTGCCAAATATTCAGTATTTGTATACACAGGTCTTTTTATTTTAATGGGGTTAGGAGTAGGCTTTACAATTATGCTATTTACTTTAGCAGCAGAACAGTTTGGCACTAATATTAGAACCCTTGTTACGAGTACTTCTTTAAACTTAGTTAGAGGATGGGTAATTCCGCTAAGTTTTGCTTTTCAATGGCTGGCCGCTCTCTTTGCAGGTAACTATTATTATAGTGCCATGATAATAGCATTTGTTGCACTTTGCTTAGCCTTTTATGCAATGACTCAATTAGAAGAGACTTACCATAAAGACCTTGATTTTTATGAGAAATAAAAACAAGCTATCTTCAAAGTAAATTAAATAAAATGAAAAAAATTCTGCTACTCATTTTAATAGCAACATTTCAACAAATTGGTTTTACCCAAAAACAAACGGCGATCATTTGCGGCCAATTACTTGATGCTAAAACAGGACAACTAAAATCGAATCAAGTAATCATTATTAAAAATAATTTGATAAATCAAATTATAGAGGGTAAAAATTTTACTCAAAAAGTAGATACTATTATCGACCTAAGTAATTTTACAATTCTTCCAGGTTTAATTGATTGCCATACTCACGTGTTATTGCAAGGAGATATTACCAGTGAAGATTATGATGTACAAGTATTAAAAGAGTCTATTCCGTTTAGAACCATACGTGCAGTAAATAGTTGCAAACAAGCACTGATGAATGGTTTTACTACTATTCGAGATCTTGGAACTGAAGGAGCAGGCTTTGCAGATGCTGATCTAAAAAAAGCGATCAATAAAAATATTATACCAGGGCCTCGTTTATTCATTTCTACATTGGCAATTAATACAACAGGGCATTACCCATTAAAAGCTTCCGATTACTCTTGGGAAATAACTATGCCAAAAGGTTTACAAGAAATAACTGGAGCAGATGAAGGAAGAAGAGCGGTTCGTTCGCAAATTGAGCGCGGGGCTGATTGGATAAAAATTTATGCAGATAGAGCATATACAAAACAAGCGGACGGAAGCTATAAAAGTTTACCAAATTTTACCAATGATGAGATAACTGCTATTGGAGATGAAACTATTAGATCTGGAAAAAAATTAGCTGCACATGCTGTTACAAGAGATGGAGTAATACCAGCTATAAATGCAGGAGCCAGTAGCATTGAACATGGTTTTGGGATGGATGATGAGTGTTTGAAATTGATGGCAGCAAAAAAAGTGTATTGGTGCCCAACAATTTATGTAAACGATTTTGTAGCTGAAGGCAGAGCTAAATTAGGCAGCCCAATTCATCAATATTTTGTACAATCTGAACCTGAATTATTTAGTAAAGCTTTAAAAGCTGGTGTGCCAATTGCATATGGAACTGATATTGGCGGATATGATTGGAATGAACCTCAATCTAAAGATTTTGAATTCATGGTAAAATACGGAATGAGTAATTTGCAGGCCATCCAAACAGCCACTATAAATGCTGCTGATTTATTAGGGATGAGCAACAAAATTGGGGAAATAAAACAAGGGGCATTTGCTGATATCATTGCTGTTAAAGGAAATCCTTTAGATGATATAAAAGTTTTAGGCAATGTAAAATGGGTAATGAAAAACGGGGTGGTTTATAAATAAAAGGCCAATAATTCTCAAGAATCAGGCTTATTGATCTTTTTTTGAAAAAATAATCTGAAAATTGCTCCTTAACCCTAATTTTGCGCAATTCAACTTGAAAATGACTCCAACCCTCAACTCCAACGAATCTATCCCTTCTCAAAAGAAAAAAATCATTGTTTTAGGCAGTGGTCCAAATAGAATTGGTCAGGGAATAGAATTTGATTATTGCTGTGTTCATGGTTTATTGGCAATTAAAGAATGTGGTTTCGAATCGATCATGGTAAACTGCAACCCCGAAACAGTCTCTACAGATTTTGATATGGCCGATAAATTATACTTCGAGCCAGTATTTTGGGAACATATTTGGGAGATCATTGAATTGGAAAAGCCTTATGGAATTATTGTACAGTTAGGCGGACAAACAGCTTTGAAACTAGCAAAACGTTTGCACGAAAAGGGAGTAAGAATTATGGGTACATCTTTTGATGATATGGATATTGCAGAAGATCGCGGAAGATTTAGTGATTTATTGAAAGAATTAAGCATCCCTTATCCCGAATACGGCACTGCCTTTAATGCCGATGAAGCTATTGAAGTTGCTAATAGAGTTGGATACCCCGTATTAGTTAGACCAAGTTACGTTATAGGCGGACAAAGGATGAAAATAGTAATCAATGACGAAGAGGTAGAAAAAGCAGTAATTAGTTTATTAAAACATCTTCCGGGTAATAAAATATTAATTGATCATTTTTTAGACAGGTGCCAAGAAGCTGAAGTTGATGCAATATTTGATGGAGATAATTTCCATATCATGGGAGTTATGGAACATATAGAACCTGCCGGTATTCATAGTGGTGATAGCAATGCAGTATTGCCAGCATTTAACCTTACTCCTTTAGTTGTTGAAACAATGGAGTTTTATTCAGAAAAAATTGCAAGAGCACTTAATATTAAGGGTTTAATTAATATTCAATTTGCTATTAAAAATGATAAAGTATACGTAATTGAAGCCAATCCTCGCGCTTCAAGAACTACTCCTTTTATTGCTAAAGCATATAAAATACCTTACCTTAATATTGCTACGAAAGTAATGTTAGGTGAAGCAAAAATTACAGACTTTGTAATTGAGAAAAAATTAGAAGGCTATGCGATAAAAGAGCCAGTTTTTAGTTTCGATAAATTTCCTGGCGTTAATAAAGAACTCGGACCAGAAATGAAAAGTACTGGAGAGGCTATTCGTTTTATTAAAGACTTAAGAGATCCCTATTTCAGAACTCTCTACAAAGAGCGTAGTATGAACCTGAGTAGATAGCGTATTAATACCTGTTTTTGAAAGCTGCAATATTTATTGCAGCTTTTTTATTTAGGTTTAAAAATGCTACTCATCTTTAAACCTAAATAAAAAAGAAGCAATATTTATTGCAGATTTCAAAAACAGGTATTAATACGTTATCTACTCAGATTCATACTA
>JBKJQV010000168.1:0-6449 GCA_046593815.1 Sediminibacterium sp.
AGGGGATGTTGGTAGCGGCAAAACCATGGTAGCATTATTAAGTATGCTATTAGCAGCAGATAATGGTTACCAGAGTTGTTTAATGGCTCCAACTGAAATATTAGCTCAACAACATTATTATGGGTTAAAGGATTTATTAAAATCAATGCCAGTTGAAATTGCAATGTTAACTGGTAGTACAAAAGTTGGCGAAAGAAGAAGAATTTTAAAAGGTTTGATTGAAGATACCATTCACTTTGTTGTTGGAACACATGCGGTAATTGAAGATGTAGTTCAATTTAAAAATCTTGGCTTAGTAATTGTAGATGAACAACACAGATTTGGTGTAGCGCAAAGGGCTAAATTATGGGAGAAGTCGCTTATTCCTCCACATATATTGGTTATGACTGCTACTCCAATTCCAAGAACATTAGCGATGACGGCATATGGCGATTTGGAATATAGTATAATGGATGAATTGCCGCCTGGAAGAATTCCTATTACAACAGTTCAACGTAATGAAATGGCAAGAGCTAGTGTAATGGGTTTTGTAAAGGAGGAAGTTGAAAAAGGTAGGCAAGCCTATATTATTTATCCTTTGATAGAAGAGAGTGAAAAAATGAGTTTTGAAGATTTAATGCAAGGATATGAACAGGTAAAGAGCTTTTTTCCAGAACCCAATTATCTAATTAGTATGGTTCATGGGCGACAACCTTCCGAACAAAAAGAGACGAATATGCAGCGGTTTGTAAAAGGAGAAACGCAAATTATGGTTGGCACAACAGTAATAGAAGTGGGGGTTAATGTTCCAAATGCTTCGGTTATGGTAATAGAAAGTGCTGAAAAATTTGGGCTATCTCAACTTCATCAACTTAGAGGTAGGGTAGGAAGAGGATCAGAAAAGAGCTTTTGCATATTATTAACAGGTAGTAAAGCCAGCAAAGAAGCCAAAGAACGTATCAATATTATGTGTGCTACTAATGATGGATTTGTAATAGCTGAGAAAGATTTAGAAATGAGGGGGCCGGGGGATATAGAAGGAACAAGACAAAGTGGTGCTTTAAACTTTAAATTGGCTAGTATTGTTAATGACAAGGCCTTATTAGAGTTAGCAAAGGAAAAAGCAGAGATTTTGGTTGAAAAGGATTTAATGTTGACAAATCCATTAAACCAAAGCTTACGTAACTTTATGCAGTCGCAAAAAATGAAGCATGGTTGGGGTAAAATATCTTAAAAGTAAAAAAGTTAAATAGTGCTAAAAAGAATAATTGTTTTATTTACAATCATTTTTATTTCTAATTTGGCATTTGCCCAAAAGTACCTCGATTTTGTTGAGAACAAAGGACAATGGGATGAATCAATAAAATATAAAAGTGAAATAGCTGGAGGCGCAATTATTTTAAAAAATACGGGTTATCGAGTAATGCAATACAATGTTGATGATTTTAATCAATTATCTGAATCATTGCATCCTCACGGCAAAAAAGCTGACCATTCAATAAATGAAAGTTTAGATGGAACTGGAAAAAAAATCCCTATGGGGGATGTAGGTGCTGATTTTAATTTGCGTTCTCACACATATGAAGTAAAATTTTTAAATGCAAACCCAAATCCAATAATTGTTCCCGATAAAGCATTAGCAAGTTATAATAATTATATTCTTGGGAATGATCCAACTAAGTGGGCGAGTAATTGTAAAGTATATCAAGCAGTTACTTATAAAAATGTATATCCTAATATTGATATTCGTTTTTACACTTCCAATGAAACGTTGAAGTATGATATAATTGTACATCCTGGTGGAGATCCAAATAAAGTGATTTTATATTTTGATGGGGTAGATGGATTAAAAGTTAAGGATGATATATTGCAAATAAAAACATCGGTTGGAACAATTAATGAATTGGCTCCTTATTCTTATGCATTGAATAATAATGAAAGAACAGATATAGCTTGCGGTTATGAAGTAAAGGGGAATTTTGTTCAGTTTAAATTAACTAGTAATTATAATAAATCGGCAACTTTAGTTATCGATCCAAGTGTTGTATTTATAAGTTATACAGGTAGCGCTCCCGATAACTGGGGTTTTACCGCAACATATGACGGATCTGGGAATTTCTATGCTGGTGGAATTGTTTTTGCTTCTGGTTTCCCAGTTTCTAATGGTGCATTTCAAACAAACTTTAATGGAGGAGATAATCTCAAAACAGACATGGGGATCATTAAATTTGATGCAACAGGTTTAAATCGAGTATATGCAACCTATATTGGTGGTTCGGGTGATGATCAACCTCATAGTTTGGTAGTTGATAGAGCTGGTAATTTAATTATTGCTGGAAGATCATCTTCAACAAATTACCCTACTAAAGGAGTTACACAATTATTTGGATCAGGTGGTGGGTTTGATATTATTTTAACTAAATTAAATGCAGCAGGAACGGCCTTAATTGGCTCAGTAAGAATTGGAGGTTCAGGAAATGATGGAGTAAATATTGAACCAAATTATCCTCAAATAAACGGTACTACATCTACAAGAAGAAATTATGGAGATGATTCTAGAAGTGAAGTGATATTAGATAATAACAACAATATTTTATTGGCTTCTGTAACTCAGTCAACAGATTTTAAAACAACTCTTGGGGCATTTCAAACTATCCGAGGTACTACAAACTCTACAGGAAGATTTCAGGATGGTGTAGTTATTAAAATGGACCCTAATTTAAACAATGTTTTATTCAGTTCTTTTTTGGGAGGTAATAATGATGATGCTGCATTTGTATTAAGTATTAATCCACTAACTGGTGATATTTTTGTTGCCGGAGCAACAGCAAGCACAGATCTTTTGGGCGATAAATCTGGCGTAATTTCTGCAACTAATCAAGGTGCAGCAGGAACTGTGGATGGATTTATAATGAGTATAAAAAGTGATGGATCTGCAATAAATAAAACAACTTACATTGGAACACAAGGTCAAGATGTATTATTTGGAATTCAATTTGATAAGTTAGGATTTCCATATATAACAGGAACAACAACTGGAACATTTCCTGTTAAAAATTCTAATTTTAACACTAAAAATTTAAGTCAATCTACCGGAAAACAATTTATTGCAAAATTAACTCCAGATTTATCTTCTTTCGTTTTCTTTACTAATTTCGGAAATCCAAATGCTGCTTTTCCAAGCTTATCTATTACCGCTTTTTTAGTTGACCGATGCCAGAACATGTATGTTTCTGGTTGGGGAGGAAGCAATATTGGTACGAATTATGTAACAGGATCATTAGATGGAATGATTATATCACCAGATGCATATAAAAAAGTTACAGATGGAGCTGATTTTTATTTTTTCGTTTTAAGCAAAAATGCTGATAGCTTAATTTATGCAACTTATTTTGGACAGGATGCTGGTTATCCGGATCATGTTGATGGTGGTACCAGTAGATTTGATCCGAGTGGTACTATCTATCAATCTATATGTTCTTGTGGTGGAAGTAGAGGAAGCAGTCCAAGAACTTCTATTGTTGGAACTCCAGGCTCATGGTCACCTAATAGGGGTAATAATTCATGTAATTTATTGGCAGTAAAATTGGCATTCTATTCTGCTGGAATATCTTCAGGTGTTAAATCTTCTATAAATGGAAGATCTGGTGATTCTACTGGATGTGTGCCGCTAACAGTTAATTTTAATGATACAATTGCAAATGCCAAAACCTATTATTGGGATTTTAATGGAGATGGAATTAATGATCTTACAACTACTACTGCAAATGCAAACTTTACTTATCCTTTAGTGGGAAATTATAGAGTGAGACTTATTTCAGAAGATTTAAATACTTGTAATGAAAGAGATACTTCTTACATAACTATTATAGTTAGAAATGATGCAGTAACTAATTTAAATTTCAACTATCAAACTGTTGGCAATTGTGGGTTAAGACAATTTCAATTCAATAATTTATCATCTCCTCCTGCGGGTAAAACATTTGGACCTAATTCTTTTGAATGGGATTTTGGAGACGGTTCACCAGTTGTGAGAGCCGATGGATCTCCAGTATTGCATACCTATCCAGCAGATGGTTCTTATATCGTTCGTTTAACTTTAAAGGATCCACTATTTTGTAACGAAGATGATTATGTAGAACAAACTGTAAGGGTATCTGCAACATTTACACCTTCTTTTACTGCTGATACTGCTTGTATTGCTTCTCCAACAAATTTTACTTATACTGGATTGGGTGGTGCTAGTTTTGTTTGGGATTTCGGTGATGGTTCTCCAACAGGTTCAAGTACTTTGTCGGACCCTAAATATACTTATGTAAATGCAGGTACTTATAATGTAACCGTAACTGTTACCGATAATAATACATGTGATGTTGTTAAAACAAAATCATTTACTAAGCCCGTAATTGTTAGTCCAAACCCAACTTCTTTATTTGATTATACTCCAAGATCATCGCAACCAAATCAAATTTATACATTTATCAATTTATCAACTGGAGGAAATAAATACCAGTGGGATTTTGGCGATAGCAAAGTAATTGCAACTACAAAACGAGATACATTAATTAGGTATTCTTTTACTGCTTCAGGCACATATGATGTTTGTTTGTTTACAACAAATAGTGTTGGTTGTATTAATAAATATTGTGAACCAATTACTGCAGTTGTAAATCCTTTGTTTGATGTTCCCAATGCATTTTCACCGAACGGTGATGGAGTAAATGAAAAAATTTATGTTAGAGGATTTGGTATTGCAAAAATGACATGGCGTATTTATAATAGATGGGGCGCTGTAGTTTATTATGGCACTAGTATCAATGAAGGTTGGGATGGATTTTATAATGGAAAACTGCAGCCGCAGGAAGTATATCATTATACTGTTGAAATAGAATTTTCTGATAAATCAAAAGCTTCTAAAAAAGGCGATATTACTCTGTTACGATAAGCAATGAAGAAAGGAATATATATATTATACAAGAACAGTTTATTTATTTTGCTTTTTAGTATCATGTATATTAAAGCATCTTCACAAGGTCTTATTTACTCTCAATACTTTAATGCGCCTTTATTGGTAAACCCTGCTAACACTGGATTTAATCCTGATTACGATTATAGAATTGGTGGTAATTATAGAAATCAATATGCTTCTGTTGGTACACCTTATAAAACAATGGGAATTTGGGCTGACACAAAATTATTTGCCAATAGATTTGAGAATGGATGGATGGGTATAGGTGGTTCAATAATAAAAGATGTAGCAGGAAGTGGAAGTTTATCGGCAACAAGCGCTACTATTTCTATTGCATATCATCAATTGTTAGGTTATAAAAGTTTATTAAGTGCTGGTTTTTCCGCAGGTATTGTTGCTAAGAAAATTGATTTTTCTAAACTAGTTTTTGATAATCAATGGAACGGTCAATTTTTTGAATCTACCATTCCTTCAAATGAACCATTTGCTTTTAGTCAAGCTGGATATGTAGATATTGCAATGGGTTTGAACTATGCATTATTCGCATCCGAAAATGCTTACTTTAATGCTGGAGTAAGTGTAATGCATTTAAACAGGCCTAAAGAAAGTTTTTATGCAGCATCTGTAACAGACAGCAAGATTGATATGCGATATACTTTTTTTGCAAATGCAAGTATTAAAGTACAAGATATATGGATCGTAAATCCAAATATTTATGTGAGTTTAATGGGGTCTGCAAAGGAAATAGTGTTTGGTATGAATGCTAATAGAGATTTAAGTGGAGATGGTGCTCAACAATTGATTTTGGGATTGTATTACCGTAATAACGACGCTGTAATTCCTATGGTTGGATACCAAATAAATGATGTAAAAATTACAGTTAATTACGATGCTACTATATCAACGCTTAAAACTCAAAATGGCACTAGGGGTGCATACGAACTTTCGATAATTAAACATGGAATATTCCCATCTTCTTTGGGTAAATCCGTTAAGTGCCCAACAGTTAAATTTTAGTTCATTCCGCAGTAAGTTTCATTAGTTCATTTATTCTGCTTTTAGTTTATCTTGCAACCATAAAGCCCGATGCATGAAGTACTTACCATTAGATTCAACAATTTTTATTAATAACAGAAAAAGATTTGTTGCTAAAATGCTGCCAAACAGCATTGCGATATTTGTAAGTAATAATGAATGGCCAAGCAACGGAGATGCTATTCATGGGTTTAAACAAAATAGTGATCTTTATTGGTTAAGTGGAATTGAGCAAGAAGATTCTATGGTAATTCTTTTTCCAGATTGTCCGGATAAAAAATACAAAGAAGTGTTGGTATTGGTACGTCCAAATGCGATCAAAGAAAAATGGGATGGCAAAAGATTAAGGGCGTCTGAAGCAACTTCTATCGCTGGAATTAAAACTATTGTCTGGCTAGATACTTTAGATGCAATGTTACAAAGTTGGATTCACTTAGCAGATCAAATATATTTAGATAGTAATGAG
>JBKJQV010000071.1:0-2589 GCA_046593815.1 Sediminibacterium sp.
TTATAGAACCTAATATGTGGGGAGAAAAAAGAGGCTGGATTGAAGTAATATGTGGCAGTATGTTTAGTGGTAAAACAGAAGAACTAATCCGCAGACTTAAAAGAGCTAAAATTGCCAATTTAAAAGTAGAAATATTTAAGCCAGCAATTGATGTTAGATATGATGAGACTAAAGTAGTGAGCCACGATGCAAATACAATTTTATCTACACCAATAGATAATTCACAAACGATTTTATTAATGGCTCAAGATGTTGATGTTGTAGGTATTGATGAAGCTCAGTTTTTTGATGATGAAATAATGAATGTATGTGAAAAACTGGCCTTAAGGGGTGTACGAGTAATTGTAGCAGGGTTAGATATGGATTATTTAGGTAAACCATTTGGACAAATGCCGAATTTATTAGCAATTGCCGATTACATAACTAAACTTCATGCTATTTGCATGAAATGCGGGAATATTGCCAATATTTCTTACAGAAAAACGGCTGCAGAAGGACAGGTTTTATTGGGCGAGAAAGAAACCTATGAGCCACGTTGCAGAAAGTGCATAAATGAATAATAAATCAATCATATTAACTTTAATTAAAAAAGACTTATTACTGGAAACTCGCCAGCAGTATACCTTTTACGGAATATTACTATATATTGCTTCTACTACTTTTGTTGTATACCTATCGATGGGTATGCCAGAAGAAAAAGTATGGAATGGACTTTTTTGGGTGCTCCAATTATTCGTTTGTATTAATGCAGTTGCTAAAAGTTTTTTGCAAGAAAGTAGAGGCAGAATGTTGTATTATTATTCAGTAGTTAGTCCCTCTAATTTTGTGTTATCAAAACTAGGATTCAATTCACTACTTATGTTATTCATGAACTTATTAAGCTTGGCTGTTTTTACGTTATTATTGGGCAATCCAATTGGTAAAATGGGTGAATTTTTATTCATTAGTATTTTAGGAGGAATTAGTTTAAGCTTAGTATTTACTTTTTTAGCGGCAATAGCAGCAAAAGCACAACAACAATCAGCACTGATGGCAATAATGGGTTTCCCTATAATAATTCCACAATTATTATTATTGATGAAAATTAGCTCAGCAACATTTTCTTCTGTTGTGCAACTTGGTTGGTGGAATATGATTGCAATGCTGATTGCATTAGACCTAATGATAATTGCATTAGCTTATATTCTATTCCCTTTTCTTTGGAAGGATTAGAATCTAAGATGGCGTACAGTAAGTCCTTTGTTGATCAATTGTTTTAAAGAATCAATTCCAATTTTAAGGTGTCTATCAACAAACTCTTCGGTTACTTTTTTGTCGCTAGCTTCAGTTTTTACACCATCTGGCACCATTGGTTGATCACTCACTAATAATAAAGCTCCTGTTGGTATTTTATTAAAAAAGCCTACTGTAAAAATGGTAGCAGTTTCCATATCAATAGCGTAAGCCCTTACTTTAGTGAGGTAATCTTTAAATTCTTCATCATGCTCCCATACCCTTCTATTGGTGGTATAAACAGTTCCTGTCCAATAATCCACTTTATGAATTCTTATAGTAGTAGAAATTGCTTTCTGAAGCGCAAATGCTGGCATTGCAGGAACCTCTGCAGGAAAATAATCATTTGAAGTTCCTTCACCTCTAATAGCAGCAATAGGCAAAATTAAATCACCTAACTTATTTCTTTTTTTAAGCCCTCCACATTTTCCCAAAAATAAAACTGCCTCAGGTTCAATAGCAGTTAATAGGTCCATGATAGTTGCTGCTCCAGGACTTCCCATACCAAAATTTATTATAGTAATACCATCTGCTGTTGCGCATTGCATAGGGCGGTCTGCGCCCACCACTTTTACTTTATTCCATTTAGCAAACATGGTTACATAATTGCTAAAATTAGTTAGTAAGATATACTTACCAAAATTTTCGAGTTTTTCGCCAGTATATCTTGGTAACCAGTTTTTAACTATTTCTTCTTTCGTTTTCATCTTTTCAAAATTAAAATATTGATTAAAAAAATCAACCAACATTAGTTTAACTTGTGAATATACAAATAAGTACTCATTTTTACAACCAGTTTTAATGAAGTCCAACTATTTATAATGAACTATTTATTATGAAGATTGCCTATCCACCTTATTCTCCTCAAATTAAACAAGAGGAAGGCAAAGAATATATTTTTGATGGTATTAGAAAAAAATGGTTGCAATTGACACCTGAAGAATGGGTACGACAAAATTTTATTAACTATTTGATTGTTACAATGCAATACCCCGCATCATTAATCGCCGTAGAAAAAGAAATATTGGTGGGCGAAATGCGAAAACGTTTCGACATACTCGTATATAAAGATTCGAAACCTTGGCTAGTGATAGAGTGTAAAGAAATGCAAACTGCCGTAAATGAATCAGTAATAAAACAAGTGATGGGTTATAATATACAATTACAAGTACCCTATTTAATTATAACCAATGGTAACAATACTTTAGGTGTTCTAATTAAAGAAGGATTGATTTCGTCTTTAGAAACTATGCCTGAATATATAAGATAAATTATACATTTTTAGGTAGCCAAACTAACTAATTATTCCAAATAAAA
>JBKJQV010000174.1:0-3176 GCA_046593815.1 Sediminibacterium sp.
CAATGCGGTTTCTAGATATTCCTGTCGAATTGGAGAACCAGTTATTAATTGCCCACCGTCATTTGATAATAAATATGCGGCGCAATTCGTTTTACTGAACTTTAATTTAGCATCTGAGAGCCATGGGCCAGTATATACAGCATTTCTTAGCTCTTGATCAGTTAATTTCTCACCAGCAATATTGATAATCTTAAACCAATCAAGCTTTTCTCTATCATTTCCTTCACAGTAATAAATCATGAGTTCGTAATTTAAAATCTGCTCTTGTTCTTCTTTGGTTAAATTATGAAACATTGCAATTCTGTCATTAAATTCAATTGAAAAATCTCCATTTACAAATTGAGCGATACTAATCGTTCTCTGTTGCCCATCCAATACCTCAAAATTGCCATCCTCTTTTTTTACCCAATACATTACATTCAGAGGAAAATTATTTTTAACAGTTTTAATCACTTCATCTCGTTGTTTTCCGCTGTACACAAACTCTCTTTGATACTTTGGACGAATATCTAACTTGCCACCAAAAGCAGATACCCCCTCTTCAGCACTATCTTTATAGTCTTTTACAACCTCAGAAATTTTTATTTTATGTAAATCTATTTTCATATTATTTTTGTGGTTTTTTGTTTTTAATTAAAATCCTAAAATAAGGACATTGCCCATTTATAGAAAGATCTTTTTCATCATCTCCTTTTCTAAATTTGATTATTTCAAACTGAGCGGGGTTATATTTATCAATAAAGGTAATTGGTACACCCATTACACCTTTCCAGTCCATAGGAATTTCAGCTGTGACATCTATATTTATAGCATCATAATTATCATATTTAAGGTATTTTTCGGGCAAATATTTTTTGTACAAGATCAGATCTTCATGACGTTCCTCGTAATCCAAATTTGTAAACCATCGAACACCCTTTACCCTAATATATTTATTCCCCTGTTCATCAATTCTTGTTCCAGCAGCTTCAAGCAAATAATCTTTTGGTACTTGAAATTCACGATCTCCACTATGAATACTTATCCCGAACCACAACCTGTTTTCTTTAACTAATGGAAAAATTCCTTTATAAGTTATTGAGTTCATGTTTCCAAGAATCAAAAATTTTTTATTATACTCGACTAGCTGAGCTACATATTCTCTAAATAACGAAAAAGGTGGATTGGTTACCACAATATCAGCTTGTTTTAAAAGTTCTATACTTTCTTCGCTTCTAAAATCTCCATCGCCATCAATTGGTGCCCATTCATTGTTTTTGTTAACCTTCAATTGCTCTGCAATATCACGTAAATCAAATGCACCGTCACTATCTAAATCACTCACTTCATTGATAATAAATTTATTAGCAGTTACCTTTGTTCTACCCTTTAGTTCGCTTGGTTTACTCACAACCTTATCCTCATAGCCAGGAAGAAGAGATTGTTGCAATACAAGCTCTGTATTGGCAATTGGTGATGGTTTGTAGCTTGTAGCAATAAGTTTCTTTAAGCCTAAAGCATTAAAATTAGAAGCAAAATATTTGAAAAAATTACTTTCAAAAGGATCATCGCAATTACAATAAACTACTTTTCCTCGAAATTGTTCTTTGTAGTGTTTTAGCTCCTTTTCAATATCAATAAGCTGAGTGTAGAACTCATCTTTTTTAGCCTTGCTGGCTTTGTGTAAATTTGTATTTGATGATTTCTTATCCATAATCTTTACTTATTCATCCACGTTATCGTCAGTTGTAACTGCCCAAGAACTCCCCTTAATTAGTAAACTTAGACTTTACTTTACTTTATTTTATGATTTTTATATTTCCCTTTTCCATTAGTGATAGTACAAGAGGTTGTACTTCCCACAACTATTGATACGGAGAAACAATTTGAACTAAGTTCGTCCCAGGCATGCGGGATATTCGTTTCAGTTATGCTGTATGAGCCAGCTAAAAGATTTGGAAATGTAATATTTCCATCTCCATTATTAGTTGTGATAACAAAATTACCCAAGCTTCCCGTACCAGTGAAATGGAAAGTGCCATTACCACCTAAAGTTTTCTTGTTTACAACAAGTGTGCCAATTTGAGGAAACACAAAATTTACCCTGTAAGTTTGTTGGGTTATTCCGTCTTGCGCTGTGACTAAAATAGTAGCAGACCCAGGTAGAGTCGAAGCCTGAGTTATAATGCGGTTTGCGTTGGAATTACTTGTTGTTGCACTGATAACTGGAATCACACTAGCGCCGGCAGACAAAGTTACATTATAAGTTAGTGTGGTAGAACTAAATGTAGGTGAGAGTGTTCCATTACTAACGACAAGAGAATTGAGTGATGCATCTTGAGAAATTGGATTTTTAGGAACGAGTAGAAATACTTTTGTATCACCTGATGGATTTGTGCCGTAACCAACAATATAACCTTGATTGTTAATAGCGTTTGCTTGTACAAGTGTCCATCCTGATACTGGATCAATCAAAGTGTTTAAATCTTTTAATTGATTGTTAGAATATAGAAATGCATGAGGTATACCCCCACCTACACCCGCATTCGCCCATCCAACCACTTGATCGCTATCATTTAATCCTAAGCTGGCACCAACCATAGCACTTGATGCGTCTACACTTAAGCCTCCCAGATTAATTAAATTCCCGCTAATAGAGTCGTAAAGTACCGCATAAGTTGAACGATGCGAGTTCGCTATTCTAGATCCTGCCACATTGCCTTTATTATTGATAGTTGCTGTTATATCTGTTTTACCCGCTGTATAGATAATCTGGGTAGATGATGTCCCTAGGTTAAATAAGACTATGTTACCAAGTGAGTCAGAACCAACTATCCTACCTGAATTATTAATCCCCATAGCTTTTCCAGGCCCTAATTCAAAAGTTGTTCCATTTGAATATTTAAATGCATTTCCGTTTATGTCAGCACCAACCACATCAGCGTTATCATTGATTCCGAATGCTATGCCTGGGCCTAAATCATAAGGAGTCGAACTTGTAGACAGAAAAGCGTGATAGGCTCCATTAACCCCTACTATCTCACGATTACCATTAACTCCATATGCTGCACCAGTTCCAAGAATTTGAACTGAGCCACTAGAATAAAGAAAAATCTCATTTGTAGAACTTTGTCCAACCACCTGACAATTTTTATTTATTCCATATGGAACACCTGTCCCAAGCTCAACAATTTCAT
>JBKJQV010000013.1:0-5754 GCA_046593815.1 Sediminibacterium sp.
ATATTACCAGATATTAATTCGCCGCTATCAATTCCGATAGAAATTTTAGGAGTAAACTTACTTTCTGTATTTTCAATAGGCAGCGCTGCTATTTTTTCTCTTACTGCTAAAGCTGCATCGATTGCTCTATCTAAGTGAAATTTTCCACGGAATACTGCCATTACAGCATCCCCAATAAATTTATCTACATGTCCTTTTTGTGCAATGATTTCTTTTACCATCACATCAAAATAATTATTCAGCATTTTTACTACAACGTCTGCTGGTTCAATTTCTGTGATGGCTGTAAAACCGCATATATCAATAAAAACTACTGTTGCTTCAATGGTTTCATTTTGCATGATGGAATCTTCAAATTCACGAGTGCCCATGAATTTTAACACATTCTCATCAACATACATTCTTAAAATATTATTTTCCTTAATTGCCTTAAGTGTTTCCTTGATTTGTAAAACGTGTTTAATTGTTTTTTCGATTGTTAGTTCAAGGTCTTCAAAACTTACTGGTTTACAAACAAAATCAAATGCACCTCTATTCATTGCAGTGCGGATATTTTCCATATCACCATAAGCAGACACCATAACAGTTTTAAGCATTGGGTTACTATCATTCAATAAACCTAAGAGTGTTAAGCCATCCATTTCAGGCATATTAATATCACTCAAAACCAAATCAACATCCGGGTTGTCTTTGAGTTTATCGATTGCATCATTACCATTTAATGCAAATATGAACTCATACTTTTCTTCGCGTATTTGTTTTCTAAATTTTTGCTTGATCAACATCTCCAAATCCATCTCGTCATCCGCAACCAATATTTTAGCCATTTGTTGGTATTTTTAATTTTTCTTTGAGCAGATTAAAGTCAACTGGTTTGGTTAAAAAATCATCAGCCCCTAATTCCATTGCCGTATTAAAATTTTCTGCATCGCCGTATGCTGTAATCATCATTACTATTGGCGGTGGTGCATGATACTTCTGTTTGATTTTTTCCAATAATTGTAAACCACTCATGCCTGGCATATTAATATCTGAAAGAATTAAAACAGCTTCATGATTATTGTTGTTCATATATTCCAATGCTTGTTCGCCTGAATTAGCGAAAGCAAATATTACTGTCCCATCTTTTATTTCCTTTCGAAACCTTTGTAAAAAAAGGTTCTCCATGTCTTGCTCATCGTCTACTACAAGTATTTTCATTAGTTATTATTTTTTAATTCTGTTAAGATACTTAAAAACTCATTTAAGTAATACTTTTTCAATATATGTTGACCTGATTTGGGCAATAAAAGGAATATAAGCTATATAGTATATGATTTTTTTTAGTTATATTTATAATTGAAGGGATTCTGCATATTATTGGTGTGGTCCTTCCTCTTACAAGTCAAAAATATAACATATTCCTAAACTGGCTTCTTTATGAATAGTGATGCTCAACACATAATTGAACTAGAAAAATTACTAGCAGAACGAACAGCTGAACTTAATCAGCGAGGAGAAGAGCTTGCTGTGATAAAAAGTGTGCAAGAGGGATTAGCTAAAGAGTTAGATATGCAGGGTATTTATGACCTTGTTGGGGATAGAGTTCAGCAATTATTTAATGCTGAAGTAGTTATTATTGCTGGATTTGATTTTGAAAATAAAATTGAATATTTCAACTATCGATTTGAAGAAGGAACAAGAAATACTACAAATCCAAGACCCATTGGAAAACTCCGACTTCAAATGATTGAAACCGGAAAGAAAATAGTTATAAACACAAGAGAAGAGAGTGATTCCTGGTTTGGCAAAGTTGTAGTGCAAGGAACAAAGCCACTTATTTCTGGAATGTTTATCCCGTTGATAATTGGAGATAAAGTAACAGGGTATGTAAGCTTACAGAATTTAGAAAATGAATTCGCTTTTAGTGAATCAGACATTCGTTTATTAGAAACATTATCCAACAGCATGAGCTCTGCTTTGGAAAACGCTCGGTTACTGAAAGAAACGGAACAACGAACTGCTGAATTGGCTGTGATTAATAGTGTGCAAGACGGACTAGCAAAAGAATTGGATATTCAGGCAATCTATGATCTTGTTGGCAACAGAATCCGAGAACTTTTTGATGCACAGGAAGTGGGCATAGCTACATTTGACCATGAGAAGAGTTATGAGACTATTCATTTTTTCTTTGAGAAAGGCGAAAGATATTACCCCATACCCCGCCCCATAGATACATTCCGCAAGCACCTGATTTCTACTAAAAGCAGATTGCTAATTGATAAGAATGTTCCAGATGTAGTTGCCTCTTTTGGGGTGAAGGTTATTCCCGGCACGGCTATGCCTAAATCAATCCTGATGGTTCCACTTGTTATTGGCGAAAAGGTAACCGGATATGTAAGCCTGCAAAACATTGACAGGGAAAATGCTTTTAGTGATGCTGATGTAAGGCTCCTAGAAACACTGGCCAATACTATGGGCGTAGCATTAGAAAATGCAAGACTCTTTGATGAAACCACTCGCCTTTTAAAAGAAACGGAGCAGCAAAAAGCGGAACTAGGTGTAATAAATAGTGTACAAGAAGGGCTAGCGAAAGAACTGGATATGCAGGCCATTTATGATCTGGTGGGCAACAGGATTCAAGAGTTGTTTAATGCTCAGGCAGTAATCATTGCTAACTTTAATCATGAAACATCAACGGAGGATTTTAAATATGGAGTTGAAGATGGTCAGCGGTTCTACCTTGCATCTCGACCTTATGATAAATTAAGACAGCAACTTATTATTTCAAAACAGAAAATCGTCATTAATACAAATTTTGAACAAGCTTATGCAAAATTTGGTTTGAGAACTGTAAAAGGTACTAAACAAACTAAATCGGCAGTATATGTACCAATGATAATTGGAGATAAAGTCAATAGCTATATTAGTCTTCAAAATAGTGAAATAGAAAATGCTTTCAGTAAATCGGATGTCCGCTTATTAGAAACCTTAGCCAACAGTATGAGTGTTGCATTAGAAAATGCCAGACTCTTTGATGAAACAACTAGACTTTTAAAAGAAACAGAAGAACGCACTGCAGAACTTGCCGTAATTAATAGTGTGCAAGATGGACTTGCAAAAGAACTAGACATGCAAGGGATTTATGATTTGGTGGGAGATAGAATTCGCCAAGTATTCAATGCTCAATCAGTAATAATTGCAACACTGAATAAAGAAACTGGCACAGAATATTTTCAATACAATTACAACAATACTCAGGGCAGGTTTTATCCTGAACCAAGGCCTTACAATAAAATAAGACAGCATCTAGTTAATACAAAAGGCAGGATTGTTCTTAACACAAAAGAAGAAATATTTAATTGGGTAGGGGATACAACTATTCCTGGTACTAGTATGATGATGTCTGGAATATTTGTTCCATTAATTACAGGAGACAGGGTTACTAGTTATGTGAGTTTGCAAAACATGGAGTCAGAAAATGCTTTTATAGATTCAGATGTTCGCTTGCTAGAAACCTTAGCCAACAGTATGAGTGTAGCGTTGGAAAATGCAAGATTATTTGATGAAACAAATCGCCTATTAAAAGAAACGGAACAACGTACTGCAGAGTTAGCAGTAATAAATAGCGTACAAGATGGTTTGGCAAAAGAAATAGATATGCAGGGAATTTATCATCTTGTTGGTGATAGGATTCAACAACTTTTTAATGCACAGGTTGTAATAATTGCAGGTTTTAATCTTGAAAATAAAACCGAACATTTTAATTACTTTTTTGAAAATGATGAAAAAATTAATGCCGAATCTCGTCCTATCAATAAACTCAGACAATTATTGATTGATAAAAAGCATACAATTTATATACCTAACGAAGACGTTGCAAGTAAGGATTATGGAATAACAGCCATTGGTGATACCAAAATGCCAAAATCTTTTTTGTTTGTACCGCTTCTTTCAGGAACAACAATTAAAGGTTACGTGAGCCTTCAAAATATTGATTTAGAAAATGCATTTTCCGAATCAGATATCCGCTTGCTAGAAACACTCGCCAACAGTATGAGCGTAGCATTAGAAAATGCAAGATTATTTGATGAAACTAATCGTCTACTAAAAGAAACAGAACAACGAACTGCGGAATTGGCGGTAATTAATAGTGTACAAGAAGGTCTAGCAAAAGAACTCGATATGCAAGGTATTTACGACCTAATTGGCGATCGTTTATGTGAACTTTTTCCTGATTCACAAACTTTGGTAATCCGCACTTTTGACCATGAAAAGAATATAGAGAACTGGCATTATGCAAAAGAAAAAGGAGAAAGGCAAAATGTAGCACCCCATCCTTTTAACTGGAATAGCAAATTGCTAATTAAATCTAAGAAACCGCTAAGTATTAATAAGGATTACATCGAAACTTCTAAAAAACACGGTGGCACTGGTGTAACCGCAGGTCAGCCTCCAAAATCTGCATTGTTTGTTCCCATGATTTCAAGTGATATTGTAAGAGGTTCAATTAGTTTGCAAAATGTAGATGAAGAAAATGCATTTAGCGAATCTGATCTTCGTTTGCTTACAACGCTTACCAACAGCATGAGTGTGGCATTAGAAAATGCAAGGCTCTTTGATGAAACGAATCGCCTGCTTGCAGAAGCAAAGCAAAGGGCTGTAGAATTAAGTACAGTAAACAATATTAGCAAAGCTCTTGCATCGCAATTAGATGCGGCTGATTTAATTAAAATGGTGGGCGATCAATTAAAGAATTTGTTTACAGCCAATATAGTATACCTCGCCTTATATAACCCTAAAAACAAAATCATCAATTTTGCTTATCAGTATGGAGAAGATATGCCATCGAGAAAAATTGGAGAGGGATTAACTTCAAAAATAATTCTAAGTGGTGAGCCTCTTTTAATAAATAAAGACCTTCAAGAACAAACCTTACAAATGGGCATACAGCGCATGGGTGTTGATGCTTCATCCTACCTCGGTGTTCCCATTCCTGTTGGCGATGAAATTATAGGTGTGCTTAGTGTTCAAAGCACCGAACAAGAAAATCGGTTTAATGAAAATGATTTGCGTTTGCTTACCACCATTGCATCTTCTGTTGGAGTTGCATTAAACAATGCTGCACTTTTTGAAGATGTGAAACAAGCTAAAATGGAAGCCGAAGCTGCCAGCAAAGCTGCAGAAAAAGCCAACGAAGCAAAAAGCTCCTTTCTTTCAACAGTTAGTCATGAACTACGAACTCCATTAACTTCTGTATTAGGATTTACAAAAATTATTAGAAAGCGCTTAGATGAAAAAATATTTCCGTTGATAGAAAAAACAGATACTAAATCTATTAAAACCATCAACCAAATTTCTGAAAACCTCAATGTAGTAATTTCTGAAGGCGAAAGACTTACCAATTTAATTAATGATGTACTAGACCTTGCAAAAATTGAAGCAGGAAAAATGGAATGGAACCAGGAAAATGTTTCCCTGCCGGAAGTAGCTGAAAGAGCGATAGCCGCTACCACTTCCCTATTTGATCAGAAATCACTGAAGCTGATTAAAGAAATAGATCCCGACGTGCGCGACATAACTGGCGACAAGGATAAACTGATACAGGTAGTGATCAACCTCATTTCCAACTCGGTCAAATTTACCAATAAGGGAACAGTGACCTGTAAAGTTTCCCGCACGCCAACTGAGCTCGTGGTGAGCATTTCAGATACCGGCATCGGCATTGCCCCGGAAGATTTTTCGGCAGTGTTTGAACAGTTTAAACAGGTAGGC
>JBKJQV010000217.1:0-2541 GCA_046593815.1 Sediminibacterium sp.
GGTAAAGCAAAAACTCAATAAATTAGAAAGCTTATGTGATGGTATTTTTTTATTAGGAGAATTATCGCCACGAATAAAAGATCGCCTAGTTAGTTATGGCGAAATACTTTCGTCCTATATTATTTCTTCTAAGTTTGCATCAATTGGAATTAATCAACAATGGATTGATGCCCGAAATTTAATCAATACCAATGATCAATATGGAAATGCTGCTGTGAACTTTGATAAAACAGACACAGCAATCGTTAAATATTTTACTGAAAACATATTTAAACTATATGTTGTTCCAGGTTTTATAGCATCCAACGATAAAAAATATACTACCACTTTAGGAAGAGGTGGATCTGATTACACTGGTGCTATTTTTGCAGCCGCTTTAAACACGGCTACTTTAGAAATATGGACAGATGTTAGTGGAATGATGACGGCCGATCCGCGACTAGTTCAGCATGTGAAAAATATTGATAGAATTTCTTACCAGGAAGCTATGGAGCTTTCACATTTTGGGGCGAAGATTATTTATCCTCCAACTATTCAACCTGTAATGCGAAAAAACATTCCTGTTTGGATTAAAAATACATTTAAACCAGAAGATGTAGGTACTATCATCGAAGAAAAAGTAATTGAAGACAAAGAAATTATTCGTGGAATTTCCAGTATCAATTCGATTAGTTTATTGAGTTTAGAGGGTAGTGGAATGGTAGGAATCCCTGGATTTTCTAAGCGATTATTTGAAACACTTGCAGGAAAAAATATCAATGTAATATTAATAACACAAAGTTCTTCAGAACATTCTATTTGTGTTGGTATTAGTGAAAGCGATAGTGTAATTGCACAAACAGCTATTGATCTGGCTTTTGCTTATGAAATTGAAACTGGTAAAGTAGATCCTGTAAAAGTAGAATATGGATTAAGTATTGTAGCTGTTGTTGGGGAGCAAATGAAAAGTCACCCTGGCATTAGTGGTAAAATGTTTGGAGCTCTAGGAAGAAATGGAATTAATGTAAGAGCTATTGCACAAGGATCTTCCGAAAAAAATATTTCTGCTGTGTTATCTGCCAATGATGTACGAAAAGCCATCAATGTATTGCATGAAATATTTTTTGAAACTACATATAAGCAACTAAATATTTTTATTGCAGGCGCTGGCAATGTTGGTGGTAAATTAATTGAACAAATTGCTCAGCAATTAAACTATTTAAAAGAACATTTAAGATTACAAATACAAATTGTTGGTATTGCCAACAGTAAAAAAATATTATTGAATGATGTAGGAATTGATTTAAACAACTGGAAAGAATTATTGAATATTTCAATTGAGGGCAATATCCATTCTTTTGTAACAGCTATAATAGATAAAAATTTACGCAATAGTGTATTTGTAGATATAACAGCAAACGCCGATGTAGCATCTGTATATGGAACACTTTTGCAGAAGAGTATTGCAGTAGTAGCTTGTAATAAAATTGCTTGCTCTTCATCTTATAAAAATTACTTGCACCTAAAATCTTTATCGCGCGAATTCAATGCTCCATTTTTATTTGAAACAAATGTTGGTGCAGGCCTACCTATAATTGGCACTTTAAATGATTTATTAATAAGTGGCGACAAAGTAAATAAAATTCAAGCAGTACTTTCTGGCACTTTAAATTATGTCTTTAATAATTACGATGCAACCATTCCATTTGCGCAAATTGTAAAGAAAGCACAGGATGAGGGTTATACAGAACCTGATCCAAGGCTCGATTTGGGTGGAACAGATGTTATGAGGAAAATAATGATTTTGGCTAGAGAAGCGGGAGAGCAAATTGAAATGGATGATATTAGTAATGAATATTTTTTGCCAGCGTCTTGCTTTGAAGGGTCGGTTGATGATTTTTACAAAGAGATGGAAAATCAAGAACCTCACTTTAAACAAATTTATGAAACAGCTAAAAAAGCCAATTGTAAATTAAAGTTTGTAGCTGTTTACGATAAAGGAACTGCTAAAGTTGGATTACAACATATTACTACTGAATCTGATTTTTATCATTTGTATGGCAAAGACAATTTAGTACTATTTTATACCAACCGATATCCAGAACAACCACTAGTAATTAAAGGTGCAGGAGCTGGGGCCGATGTTACTGCTTCTGGTGTTTTTGCTGATATTTTAAGAATTATGAATTAGGAAAGATGAAATAAGCGATAAGAATTTAATGGAATTTACTAGTAAACAAATAATTATTCATTCGCCAGCAACTGTTGCCAATATGGTATGCGGGTTTGATGTGTTAGGGTTTGCAGTGAATGATCCGTATGATATAATGAAAATTCGTTTTTGCGAAAAAGAAGGGGTTACTATAATTAATGAAGATGAATACTATCTTCCTACTGATCCAGAAAAAAATGTTGCAGGTGCAGCGTTGTTAGCAATGCTAGAAGAGATACCTGAAAATATTGGATTTGAATTAACCATTAACAAGCAAATTAAACCTGGTAGTGGTGTAGGGTCGAGTGCCGCAAGTGCTGCTGGCGCTGTTGTTGCAGCCAATCGATTAA
>JBKJQV010000341.1:0-3408 GCA_046593815.1 Sediminibacterium sp.
TAAAGCTTGTGAATTGCATAAAGCAAAGCTTGTATTCTTTGATAATGTGTATCCTTATTCACTATCATCTATCAACCACATGACTGAAGAGGCTTCTTGGCAACCACCAAGCAAAAAAGGAGAAGTAAGAATGCTTCTTAATGAAAGGATTATGCAAGAAGTTGAAAAGAAAAATTTAACTGCTATGATTGTTAGAGCTGCAGATTTTTATGGACCAGATACTGATAAAAGTATGCTTGGTGAAATGGTAGTTAAAAATTTAATGAAAGGGAAAAAAGCACAGGCATTTGGCGACATTAATAAAATTCATAATTATACATTTACTCCTGATGCAGGAATAGCAACTGCCTTGCTAGGAAATACCCCAGATGCCTATAACCAAGTATGGCATCTTCCTACTACAAATGAAAAATTAACAGCAAAACAATGGATTGAATTGGTAGCAAATGAGCTCGGTACAGAACCTAAGATTCAGAATGTGCCTACATGGATGTTGCATATTATAGGACTTTTTGTTCCATTAATGAAGGAGTTTCCAGAAATGATGTATCAATACGACAGGGATTACTTTTTTGATAGCAGTAAATTTGAAAAACGTTTTGGAATAACTGCTACAAAGCCAGCGCAAGGAATAAAAATAATGATCGAAAATTTTAAGAAAGCCGCAAGTAAATAAGTAAGGCAATTAAAATCTAGAGGCGTTTTAGACAAATTATGAATTATCTTTTCAACACTTGAATTATAAATTAGTTTTAAAACTTTATCAGTTAATGCTAAAAAAAGACAATATTATATTAAGACAATTAAAAGATAGCGATAAAATTATTTTAGCTAAACTAGCAAATAATAAAAATGTTTGGGATAATTTAAGAGACTATATCCCATATCCTTACTCTATTGAAAATGCAGAATTATTTATCAATCAAACAAGAAATGAAGATATTCAATTGACATTTGCTATTGACTTTGGCGAAGACCTTAGCGGTATTATTGGCTTAATAAAACAAACAGATGTATATAAAAACACAGCGGAAATTGGATATTGGATAGGCGAACCATATTGGAATAAAGGGATAGCCACAATTGCTGTTGAACTAATTACTGAATATGGTTTTAAGGAATTAAAATTAAATAGAATTCACACAGGTATATTTGAATATAACTTGGCCTCAATGAAAGTTCTAGAGAAAAATGGATTTCAAAAAGATGGTATTTTTAAAAAGGCAATTATAAAAAATAATCAACTATGGGATGAGTATAGATACTCGAAAGTTGTAGTTACTCTATAAATATTTTAATACTAATAATTATATAAAATATGACAATCGCTGAATTCATTTCAAACCAGCCTCAAGAAAAACAAGATTTTCTTACAAAAATTCATGAAATAATTATTAAGGAAGATAAAACTGTTGAGCCAAAAATAGGTACAATGATGAGAATGGAAATGATTCTTTACAATGCTCCGGGAACTTTCAAATATGGTCTAGCAAATACAAAAAAATATATTTCTTTACATGCAATGCCTATATATATGAACGCTTCATTACATGCTAAATATCAACCGCTTTTACCAAAAGCTAATTTTCAGAAAGGATGTATTAATTTTCGTGACGAAGATGAAATGCCTTTTAAAATTTTAAGAATGTTGATTGTGGATTGTTCAAAAATAGATTTGCTAAAAATTAGAGAAGAATATTTAAAATCAAAGAAAAAATAACTTTATCAAAACTATTTAATATTTTACCATGCTAAAATTCTTTATTACTCTATTCTTTGCTAGTTTATTTCAACTAAATGGAGTTGCTCAAAAGCTACCAAGAGTAATAATCCTCGCAACCGGGGGTACTATTGCCGGTAAAGGCGCATCTCCTTATAGGGCTGCTTATGAATCAGGAAAAATTCTCATACAAGATTTATTAGTTGGTATTCCTTCCATAAATAAACTAGTTGACATTAAAGGAGAACAAATAGCCAATGTTGCAAGCTCAAACATGACAATAGAAATTTGGATGAAGTTGACAAAGCGAATTAATGAAATTTTTAACAACAATGAAGCTGATGGAGTTGTGATTACACATGGAACAGATACTCAAGAAGAAACTGCTTACTTTTTAAGTCTCACCATTCAATCCGATAAACCTGTAGTACTTACTGGATCAATGCGCCCATCTACAGCTATTAGTGCAGACGGACCTAAAAATTTATATGATGCTATTTTAGTTGCAGCTGCCCCACAAAGTAAAGGCAAAGGCGTTATTCAAAGTTTTAACGAAATGATTTATGACGCTAAAAATGTAACTAAAACAAATACACTGAATGTGAATGCTTTTAGCTCGCCCAATTCGGGGCCAATAGGCAAAGTTTATGATGGGCAGGTTAAATACTTTAACCAACAAATATTTTTTAATAACCAAAAACCATTTTTTGATTTAAGTAAAATTGCTCAAATACCAAAAGTAGAGATTGTTTATATGTATATAGACGCATCTACCACTCCTTTAAATGCATTAATCAATGAAAAGGTTGATGGAATTATTATTGCAGGTTCAGGAGATGGAACTTATCACAATGCATTTAAGAGTGCTACTGAAAATGCGAAGCAAAAGGGGGTTACAATAGTTCGGTCATCTAGAGTAGTTTCAGGTGATGTCCTCATTTCAACAACAGATGAATTCAACGACGTTAAAATGAATACAATAGCCGCTATTGATCATAATCCGCAGAAAGCAAGAATTTTATTAATGCTAGCGCTTACAAAAACAAAGGACAGAGAAAAGTTGCAAGAGATATTTATGAAATATTGATTTAATTAAATAGTTAGTTCCCAAAACTTTATCTTTAGAAGATAACCAATTTTTGAATGAAACTTCAGTTAGATAGAATCGGAACAGTTGGACTTTTTTTAGCAGCACTCGCAACACCTTGTTGCTTCCCGCTTTTTGCATTTGTTCTCACTACTTTAGGATTTGGATCTGCCGAAACTTTTGGCGGTTATACAAAACTTGTTTTCGAAATCCTAGTTGCAATTTCTTTGATCGGGCTTTATATTTCTTACCGGCAACATCGTTGTATTTATCCTTTACTTATCGCAATTACAAGTGCATTATTTATTTTTTACGGATATGAATTTAATGATAGTGAAAATTGGAATAAATTTATTTATATTGGAATGTTTGGTCTACTTACTTCTACAATTTGGAATTATCAACTAAATAAACTTCACGGAAGTTGTAACACTTGCATCAACATAAATGGAAAAGAAGTTGAGTTAGAGTCAACAATCACTTGCCCAAATTGCGGTCATAAGAAAACATCAATTATGCCAACAAATGCTTGTCAGTATTTTTACAAATGTGAACAATGCCAAACAATTTTGAAACCAAAACAAGGCGACTGTTGTGTTTA
>JBKJQV010000371.1:0-11662 GCA_046593815.1 Sediminibacterium sp.
TCTCTTCGTTCGAAATGACGCGATTAACTTGAAGAGATTTCTCTCTTCGTTCGAAATGACGTTTTACCCCAATGCCTAAGCCTGTGCCATATCTGGTATAGCTTCTACCTTATAAACACCTGCATCTAGTTTATCTTTGGTTTCACTAAACGCTATTAAAGTTTCTTCAATATCTGCATCGGTATGAGCAGCAGAAGGAATTAAACGATATATAATATGTCCTTTTGGAATTACAGGATAAATAACTATAGAAGCAAATACATGGTAATTTTCTCTTAAATCCATCACCATAGCAGTAGCTTCTTCTACTCCACCAGTCATGTAAACAGGAGTAACAGGACTATCAGTATTACCAATATCGAATCCACGAGCTTTTAATCCATTTTGTAGTTTCAATGCATTGCTCCATAATTTATCTTTCAATTCTGGCATGGTACGCAACATGTCTAATCGCTTTAAATTACCCAATACAATTGGCATTGGTAAGCTCTTTGCAAAAATTTGACTACGAATATTATAGCGAATAAAATCGATGATTGCTTTATCTCCAGCTACAAATGCACCAATCGATGCCATACTCTTTGCAAAAGTAGAAAAGTATAGATCTATTGCATCTTGGCATCCTTGTGCTTCTCCAGCTCCGGCACCAGTTTTACCCAATGTGCCAAATCCATGCGCATCATCAACCAAAAGTCTAAATTCATATTTCGATTTCAAAGCGGCAATCTCTTTTAATTTACCCTGATCGCCAGCCATTCCAAAAACACCTTCGGTGATTAGTAAAATTCCACCAGCTTTTTGCTTTTCAATTAACTGAGTTGCTCTTACCAATTGCTTTTCGCAATCTTCTAAATCATTGTGCTTATAAACATATCTATGACCAGTATGCAATCTTAAACCATCGATTATACAAGCATGACACTCAGAATCGTAAACAATTATATCATGTCGTCCACAAATGGCATCGATCGTACTCATTATTCCTTGATAGCCAAAATTGAGCAATATAGCATCTTCCTTGCCTTCAAAAGTGGCCAATTCTTTTTCTAACTGTTCATGAAAATTAGAATTTCCACTCATCATTCTTGCACCCATCGGGTAAGCCATACCAAATTCTTTGGCAGCTTCTGCATCTACTTTTCTAATTTCAGGATGATTAGCTAATCCAAGATAGTTATTAAGGCTCCATACAATCATTTCCTTGCCTCTAAACATCATTCTACTGCTTATTTCTCCTTCTAATTTAGGAAATGAAAAATAACCATGCGCACGCTCACGATGCTGACCTAAAGGACCTGCATTTCTCAATAATTTTTCGAATATATCTGCCATATTATTAAATAATTACTTTTTTATAAAACTGTGCAAAATTAATGAAATTGGAGGAAAGCGCAAATGGATTTATATACCAATGCTTATCTTTAGCCACTAATTAACGATTATGCAAGTTTTTAGTTCAAAAAGAACCCTTAAAAATAGTTTGTTTTATACTAGCCTAGTAATAGTTGTAAGTATTTTAAACACAAATGCTTTACAATCCCAAAAAGCTTCAAAGTCAATAATTAAAACGAGTTCACCAAAGTTGGTGGTGGGAATTGTGATAGACCAAATGAGATGGGATTATCTGTATAGATTCGCTCCTTTGTTTAAATCTACAGGAGGTTTTAAAAGAATGATGAATGAAGGATTCAGTTGCGATAATACACAAATTGGCTATACACCTACTGTTACAGCCTGCGGGCATACTGGTATTTATACGGGTTCTGTACCTGCAATTCATGGAATTACTGGTAATGCATGGTATGATGGTCAATTAAAAAGATCGGTTTATTGTGCTGAAGATAAAACCGTAGATGGAGTTGGTGCAAAAGGCTCGAGTGACGGACAAATGAGTCCAAGAAATATGCTTACTACAACAATTTGTGACGAATTAAGGCTTTCCACTAACTTTAAAAGCAAAGTAATTGGTATTGCATTAAAAGATAGAGGCTCAATTTTACCTGCCGGACATTCTGCTAATGGTGCTTATTGGTTTGATGCTAAGTCTGGCAATTTTATTACAAGTACCTATTATATGAATCAATTGCCTAATTGGGTTAATGATTTTAATAACAGAAAATTGGGCGACTCATTATTAAAATTGGGATGGACTAAAAGATTAAAAGACGAAGAATATTTACAATATGCAACTGCAGATGAAAAGGCTTATGAAAATACTCCTTTTGGAAAATCGCAAACTAAAATGCCTTATGAATTAGCGAGAACTGATGCTGAAGGATATGGCAAACTTTCTTCTTCGCCACATGGAAATACCATAACAAGTGAAATGGCAAAAGCTGCAATCATTGCAGAGGGTTTAGGTAAAGATGATGTTACCGATTTTTTAGCAGTGAGTTATTCTTCTCCCGATTATATTGGGCATGCATTTGGTCCAAATTCATGGGAACAAGTGGATGATTATATTAGATTAGATGAAGAGCTTGGAAAACTATTTGATTTTTTAGATGCAAAAATTGGAGCAGGTAAATACACAGCTTTCTTAAGTGCTGATCATGCAGTTGCTCATATACCGGGGTTTATGAAAGAAAATAAATTACCAGGAGGAACAGTTGATGATAAAAAAACGATGGTTGATTTGAACTCAATGATTAAAGAGAAATTTAATGTAGATAATTTGGTGGTTAGTATGTTTAACTATCAAGTACATTTTAACAGAGCTAAATTAGATACAAGCAACATCGATAGAAAAGTGTTGAACAATTTAGTTATACAATATTTTTTAAAAATGGATGCCGTTTTAAACGCATTCCCAACATCGGAAATACTTACTTCTCCAATGCCACAAGTTTTAAGAGAGAAATTAGCCAATGGGTTTTTCTATAATAGAAGCGGCGATATACAAATTGTTTTAAAACCTGGATATATTGATGGAGGTGCAACTGGCACAACTCATGGTTTGTGGTATCCTTATGATGCACATATTCCTTTACTATGGTATGGCTGGGGCATAAAGCAAGGAAGCTCTAATAGAGAGGTTTATATGCATGATATAGCTAGTACCATTGCTGCTTTATTACATATACAAATGCCAAGTGGAAATATTGGCAAACCAATTATTGAAGTTTTTCAGTAAAGCCAAAAATTAACAAAATCAATTTTTATTATAGCCTTGAGTTATATTAACATTTTTGAATTATGCCAAATATTACATAAAATTGCAATAAACTAATATCTAATGAAAAAACAATTCCTGTTAAGTTCTTTTGCATTACTGATTCTTTTTTCTAGTAATGCTCAATTAAATCTGTCAGACAAAATTCCTTTTGACCCTAAAGTAAAAACGGGTAAATTATCAAACGGACTTACCTATTTTATAAGGGCTAATCAAAAGCCTGAGAAAAAAGTTGAATTGCGCTTAGTAGTAAATGCTGGTTCAATTTTAGAAGACAACGATCAGCAAGGATTAGCTCACTTTACAGAGCATATGTCTTTTAATGGCACTAAGAATTTTAAGAAAAATGAGTTGGTTAGTTTCTTGCAAAGCATTGGAGTAGAATTTGGTGCTGATTTAAATGCCTATACTGGATTTGATGAAACAGTTTATATACTTCCAATTCCATTAAGTGATCCGGCTAACTTTAAAAAAGGTATGCAAGTATTGCAAGATTGGGCTTCAACTGTTGCATTTGAAAACAAACAGATTGACGATGAACGTGGTGTTGTATTAGAAGAAAGCAGATCGGGAAAAGGAGCAGAAGATCGTATGTTCAGAAAAATATATCCTAAACAATATGAAGGTTCTAAATATGCGAAACGTTTACCAATTGGTAAGGACAGTATTTTAAAAACTTTTAAATATGATGCGATCAAACGTTTTTACCGCGATTGGTATCGCCCTAATTTAATGGCTGTAGTTGTAGTTGGAGATATAGATGTTACTACAACTGAAAAAATGATTCAAGAAATGTTTGGCGGACTAAAAAATCCGGCTAATCCTCGCCCAAGAATTGCACCTTCTTTGCCTTTAAGAACAAAAAATGAAACTTTAATTGTTACAGATAAAGAAGCTACTAATTATAGAATACAATTAAATTATGCAGCAGTTCCTACTAAACCTGAAGTAACTATTAATGATTATAGAAAAGAATCACTAATAAAAAATATGTTCACTTCAATGCTCAACCAACGCATGAGTGAATTAACTCAAAGCGCTAACCCTCCTTTTGTTGGTGCTGGAGCTGGGTTTAATTCATATGCAAGGGGATATGAAGGTTTTGTTAATGTGGCTATTTCTGGCAAAAAAGGAATCGATACAGCTTTAAATGCATTACTTACAGAAGTAGAAAGAGTAAAGAAATTCGGATTTACACAAAGTGAATTGGATAGAGCCAAAAAATCTCAACTTGCCTCAATTGAGAGAAGTTACAATAACCGCGACAAAACTCCTTCTGATCAAATAATAGAAGAATATATTCAATATTTTTTACAAAAAGAACCTAGCCCAGGAATAGAAACAGAATATAATTATAACAAAGAACTACTACCTGGTATAAAACTAGAAGAGGTAAATGCAATAGCCAATGAGATGAAGCAAAACGAAAAAGTTTTTGCAACTATTCAAGGCCCAGAAAAGTCTGATACACCAATTCCTACAAATAACGCATTATTATCTGCTATAGAAAATATCAGTAAAACTCCTATCAAAGCATATGAAGAGAAAACTTTAGCTGTTAGTTTATTAAAATCCAAACCAACTGCTGGCACTTTGGTAATAGAAACTAAAAATGATGCACTAGGAATTACAGAATTACAATACAGCAATGGAACCAGAATTATTGTAAAAAGTACCAATTTTAAACAAGATGAAATTATCTTAACAGGGTTTAAAAAAGGGGGTACAAGCTTATATGGAATAGAAGATAAATTCAGTGCAAATTATGCAACTGCGGCAGTTCAGCAAATGGGTATTGGAGATTTTAATCCAGTAGATTTACGAAAATTCATGTCAGGTAAAATAGCCAATGCAAGTGTAGGATTAAATGCATTAAGCACAAGAGTAAATGGAAATAGCACTATTAAAGATGCTGAAAACATGCTTCAATTAATGTTTCTCAATTTTACCAACGTGCGCAAAGATGAAGCATTATTTAATGGATGGAAAGAGAAACAAAAATCACAAGTGCAATTTATGATGGCCGACCCTACTACTGCTTTTGTAGATAGTGTTTATGGTGTAATGTATGGTGGCAACCCCCTTGCACCTTCAGTAGTACCCAAAGCAAGTGATTTTGACAAAATAAATCTAGATAGATCTTTAGAAATTTTTAAAGCACTTACCAATGATGCAAATGACTTCACTTTTATTTTTGTAGGAAATATAGATATTGAAATGATGAAGCCTTTATTTGCAACTTATATTGGAGGCTTACCATCAAAAGGAAAACCTGGTGCATTTATCGACAATGGATTAAGAATCACTAAAGGAGTTAAAGAAGTAAATTTTTATAAAGGTAAAGAAGCAAAGAGTTTCATCTTTAATATATATTCTGGAGAAGTTAAGTATTCAGAAGATCTTGCTTTAGAAACAGAAATGTTAACTGAAATATTAAACATCAAGATCATTGAAGATTTAAGAGAAAAAATAGGTGGCATATATAGCGGTGGCATCAATGGCTCAATTAGCAAATACCCTTTCCAGGGCTATACGTTAGCATTGCAATTACCATGCGGACCAGAGAATGTTGACAAGTTAAAAAAAGCTGCTAGTGAAGAGATTGAAAAGCTCAAAGCAAACGGACCAGAGCAAAAAGATCTTGATAAAGTAAAAAAAGCTTTACTTGAAAAATACACCGTTAACATTAAAGAAAACCGTTATTGGAGTGGCTTATTACAAGGCATTTATTTTCAAGACAATAATCCACAAAGAGTAATTGATTATATTCAAATTGTAAATGCCATAACAGCAGAAAATATTAAAGCTGCAGCTAATACATTATTTGATGGTAAGAATATTGTTAATGCTACTTTATTTCCAGAGAAAAAGTAATATAATTAACTATTTTAAAAAGGGTTACTGAAAAGTAGCCCTTTTTTTATGTGTATATTTATCAGACTTTGATTAATAGTTGATGCTTAAAAGATTTACAAAAAAAATATTCGGTGCAACAAAATTGCAAACCTTTTTAAATGAGAGTAACTTTTATTGGCAATACATTACTCACTACAATAGAAATAAAAAATTTAAACAAAAAAATCCAACTTGGTCAATCCCTGCAAATCGTGATCTTTTTGAAACATTCAAATTAGATTATGATTTATTTTTTGCCGACGGGCAAATTGCAGCTAATGAAATAATCGAATATTACTATTTGTATTCAACTAATTCATCTAACAAAACTTATATATTAGACTGGGGATGCGGTGTTGGAAGGGTTATCCAACATATACCATCAGTTTTACCTGATGCAATTTTATATGGTGCAGATATTAATAAAAGCCGAATTGAATGGAACAGATTGAATATCCCGCATATTTTATTTGATATTATAGAGGATAAACAACTACCCTATCCTTCATCATTTTTTAATCTTGCTTATGGAATATCTGTTTTAACACATATTCATACTTCAGAGCAATTATATTGGATAAAGGAATTAAAGAGAATAATGCAATCTAGCGCAGTTGCTATTATTTCAACACATGGTATTCATTACTATAATCAGCTTAGTACTAAAGAACAACAGACAATTATCACTTCAGGATCATTAACCAATGAACATAAAATAAACGGGCATCATTTAATGACTACTTATAATGATCCAACTGCATTTCGTATTTTATTAGAGCAGTTTTTTTTAATTAAAGCTTACTACGAAGGAAAAAGCCACCCAGAAAAACTAGGTGGCCAAGATCTTTGGATTGTAGTGAAAATTTAATTACTTATTTACTTCCGCTTCCCTTTTTGCTCTGTAATCAGGATTCTTCAATAACTTTTGTACTTCATTTAAATTAGCGATATAAATACTGCGGCCATGAGTTCCTACTACGATTTCATTTTCGCGAGGTTGAATAACAATATCATGAACAGGAACACTATATGGCATGCCTTTGCTCCACATCATATTACTATATCCTCCATCAATACTCACATATAATCCACCATCAGTTCCAGTGTAAATTATATTTTCATTGGTCAAATCTTCTTTAACCACATTTACGGGTTCAGCTGGCAAGTCTTTTGCAATCTGCTTCCAATTGGCACCGTAATCTTCACTCACAAACACATAAGCATTAAAATGATCATTCCTATATCCATTCAATGAAACGTAAACCCTACCTTCTTTAAAAGCACTTGCTGTTACCCTACTAACATATAAGCCCTTAGGTAATTGCTTATTGTTAAGTAACGTCCAACTATATCCACCATCTTTAGTTACATGTATATTACCATCATCAGTACCTGTATAAATTAATCCGAATCGTAATGGACTTTCACTCATTGTACTGATGGTTCCAAAAGGAACATCACCCTGAGCAGGATTAGTAGTTAAATCGCCACTCATTGCCATTAAACTATCTCCTTTATTAAATGATCGATGAAATTTATTGCTTCCAAAATAAAATACATCTTGATTGTGTTTACTTAATAAAATAGGAGATTGCCAGTTATAACGCAATGGAATTTCTCCTAAATCTCTAGCAGGACGTACAGATTTGCCTCTTTCTTTTGAACCAATAACTTGACGAGAATATGCACCAAATTGCGATCCACTATATACTGTTTTATTATCTCTCCAATCAACTTGTACCTGCATTCCATCTCCACCATTAATACCTTTAAATGGATTTTCTCCACCATCATACCAATCGTAGTTTTCTTTTGTTGTACTTGAGCCAAACCATGTTCCGTTGTCTTGTAATCCACCATAAACATTATACGGACGAGCCATATCAACAGCAACCCCATAAAACTGCCCAACTGGTGGTGTATTGGCTTTAAACCAATGAGCACCATCATCATAGCTTATATTTAATCCGCCGTCATTACCATTAAAAATATGGTTGTCTTTTTTAGGATCTATCCAAATTACATGATGATCTGAATGAACATTTTCTTTTGCCATTGATTTAAAACTTGCACCACCATCTGTGCTCATTATCACATCTACACCAGTTAATACTATTTTATTTTCATTATTTGGACTAACAAATACTTTTCCAAAATAATATCCATAAGTACTATAAATGGTTATAGGTGTTTTATTTGTTTTTTTCCAAGACATTCCTGCGTCATCACTTCTATACAATTCACATCCAATAATTGGTGTTTCAAATAATGCTGTATTGGCATCATACATAAAATCCCAAATAACTGTTGGTGGAAATTTATCGTTCTTCACTAATTCTTTAATAGTGCCAGCAGTATATTTTTGTGGTATTCCGTTTCTAGGAAATGCAATAAAAGCACCCAATTTTTTATCATCTAAAGCTAAAAACTGATCTTTAGTTAAATTATTAAAATCTTTCAAAATATACCTAGTAGTATCTTCATTAGCTTTAGTACCAGCAGCTTGTCTGCCATTATTATCGATTACTGCGTATACAATATTGGGGTTTTTAGGATAAACTGCTAATCCAATTCTACCAACTCCATCTCCAGTTGGGAAGCCGCTTTTAGGTGTAGTAACTAACTCCCAACTATCACCTCCATTGGTACTTTTAAAAATACCACCCGATTTTCCACTCTCTTCAAAATTCCACGCTCTTCTTGTTCTATACCACATAGCAGCATACAATTCATTGGAATTTTGTGGATTCATATCTAAATCAATACCGCCAGTATTTTCATCAACATACAATGTATGTTTCCAGGTTTTACCGCCATCTGTTGTTTTATAAATGCCCCTATCTTTATTAGGAGAATACAAATGTCCCAATGCAGCTACCCATGCTATATTAGGATCTGTTGCATGTAATTGAATTTTACCAATATGATGGCTTTCTGGTAACCCTAAATAATCCCAAGTTTTACCATTATCATCCGACTTGTAAACGCCCAATCCAGCATAAGTAGATCTACTACTATTAACTTCACCAGTGCCTATCCAAATTCGCTTGGTAGTCCAGTTAACAGCAATATCACCAATTGTAAGAATATCTGTTGAATCAAAAATGGGTACAAAACTTTGTCCGTTATTAACAGAATACCATAGTCCACCTGTTGCATAAGCAACATAAAACTCAGTTGGATCAGAGGGGTTAACATCAATATCAACTACTCTACCGCTCATTATACTTGGACCAATATTTCGAAAGGAAGTGTTATTTAACAAAGACTTTTTATTTAATTCTTTTCGAGTGTCCATCGTTTTTAATCGATCGGTACCAGACGTAGGCTTTACTTGAGCTACTATTTTAAAACAGGCAAGTATTAACAAGAAAGTAAATAATTTTCTCATGGCAGTGTTGTATTTTTGGTGTTCGAATGTAAGTAATATGCGCTACCTATTATTACCATTGTTCATTTTTTTTGCTTTAACAGCAAGTTCTCAGTGTAAAACCTTTCAATTAGCATCGAATGGAGACACTATGAACTGTATTGATATGAAAGGTTTGAAGCAGGGGAAATGGAAAGTGAGCTATCCTAAATTGAGAGGAGAACCAGGGTATGAGGCTGAGGGAGAATTTAAAAATGATCGTAAAGATGGGAAATGGCGCACTTATAATTTAATGGGAGATTTAATTGCCCAAGAAAATTATAAATGGGGCAATAAAAATGCCAAGTGCTATTATTTTACGCTTGCTGGTTTAGAACATGAAGAAAGTTGGAGAGCAGTAAATCCAGATAAAGCATATGATACTATAGATGTACAAGACTTAAGAGACCCTAATAAATATGAGAAAGTAATTGTAAAAACGGATGGCATTTCTTTAAAACATGGAGTTTGGAAATACTATATACCAGGTTCAGGAAATGTAACCGAAACTTTAGAATATTTTATGGATAAACTAAAAGATCCAAATGAAGAGCTTAATTCCATGTTTAAAGATTCAAAATTGTTGCCAAGTAAAACTGATAGCGTAGCTCCTAAAAAAGTAATTCCTAAAGTAGTAGCAGAATTTGAGAAAAAAAATATGAAGAAAATAAAACCAAAATCAGGAAAAACAATTCCTAATCATAATTAAATATCACTAACCTTAACACCTAAAGGTTGGATTAACTGATTTACCAACTTCATAATTCCTAGCGATTTGTTTTTCTTTTTGGCATAAACACAATCCATTAAAGTGTATTTTTCGTACCCATTTGCAATTACATTATTTTGATAATTTTTTAGTAATAATTGTAGTACGGGAAGATTACTTAACTCATATCGATTTTGATGGCGAGATAATATATCAGGCTGCTCAAATGAATAACCACTGATATGTATAAAAAGCAGTGGTTCAGATTGATTAATTAAATATGTATCATCTATTAATTTGATAGTTCGTTCGTGTAAATTCCAGTAGGCAACATTAGCTCCTAGGTTATTAAATATGCCAACATTGGTGAATAATAGTGGAACTAAATTTAACCATAATTGATCTACTCCCATTCCTTCTGCAAAATTATAATAACATTCATTTTGTAAATGATTCATCCACCAATTAATAAACGAATTTACATTTTGAGTTGGCTTCATTGCCATGAAACCTGCATTGTATAAACCTGAGCGAAGTGTATCTCTTTCCCTTGGCAAAAAGTTATCGAAAGGATAAGGATTAGTTGTATGAGGAGTTATTAATACATCTTTTTCGAGCATTGCAGCTTCAACTGAATTGAATGAATGAAATACCCAAATATCCGAATCCAGATATACCAATAAATCTGGTTCAAACTTATTGAAAATATAGTTTGCAACAAATGCTTTCATTGCACAATTAAGTTCAATTACCGAGTATTGCTTCGCCATCAAACTAAAATTTTGGAAGCCCAACTTTCCAGACTCTATTAAAGTATATGGCTCAAATTCGGATGCAGAAAAACGATTATTGATTTCATCTGTTAAAGCAATAATTACTTGATACTCGGGATTGTGCTTTATAAAAGAATCGGCCATTGTTTTACAATGCGCTAAATGATTGGCAGAACATACAGTATATAATATTTTCTTTATGAACATTTCTCAGCTACAATAATAGTGTTTAAATAAAACTTATCGGACTTAGGCCATAACGGGTCTGTTATGTAAAACACCCCGTTTAAAAAAGGCACTAACACCTGACGAACAACTTTTTTAAAGAGGGTAAATTTAGAGAAAAAGAAGACGTTATTTAACCAATGATCATTAATATAAACAATAAATAATTGGTGAAATGCACTAATAAAGTGGCCATTCTTATCAGTTATTAAAATATTGAATCCGTTCTTTTCTAACATGTCTTTCAAAGCAAATTGAGTGTAACGCGCATAATCTATTGGCGCTTCATGCTCTTCCCAAGCAAAGGGACAGGTAATTAATAGCTTCCCTCCCACTTTTAATACTCTATTTAATTCTGGTAAAATTTTAGGAAGCGTAAATACGTGCTCAAATACCTCACTACTAAAAATTGAATCAAATTTTTCGGCTTCAAATGGAATTGTAATCCCATCATAGTAAACATCTACATTTTCATTTGC
>JBKJQV010000381.1:0-15761 GCA_046593815.1 Sediminibacterium sp.
TTTATATTTAAGTAAATTATCAAAAGATAAAATTCCATTTTGGGATTTTAGTGATCCATTAATTCCTAATGCACCTAAAGATGCTTCAGGAATTAATGGATCACTAAAATCCCAAAAAGGAATTTTATCTTTTGATAATTTACTTAAATATAAATCTGCAGCTTTAATTGCTGTTTGCAAAAAAGATTCATTTTTTGTTTCTCTATATGCCATCGTAAATCCATAAATAGCCCATGCCTGACCTCTTGCCCAAGTACTATTATCTGAATATCCTTGGTGAGTAATTCCCTTTATAAATTTTCCAGTTAAACTATCATAAAATACTACATGATAAGTACTAAAGTCAGATCTGAAATGATTATTCATTGTTACTTCGGCATGTCTAAATGCTATATCATATAATTTTTTACTTCCTCCATTTTTAGCAGCCCAAAACAGTAATTCCAAATTCATCATATTGTCTATAATGGTATGATGTGGCCAACCGCTTTCTTTGATTCTATAGGGCCAAGATAAAATGGTACCTACTTTGGGATTATATAAAGTAGCTAATGAATCTGCAGCCCTTAATAATATTTTTTTGTATGTTTCATTTTTTGTTAACCTGTAAGCATTCCCGTAACTACAAAAAAATTGAAAGCCCAAATCATGATTTCTTACAGGTCGATTAATTATACCTTCTATCATTTCAGTAGATTTTTCTGCCTGAAACTTCCAATAGTTGTCTTTTGTTGCTTCATAAAGATACCATTCAATACCAGGCCAAAAGCCACTTCTCCAATTATAAATATCATTATTGGTCCATACTTTACTGCCACTATCAATCAAAACTGGCATTTTATTTTTAACAGTATTTTCTTCAATGGTGGCCCTGGCCTGTTTTTCAAAATAGGCAAACAATTGTTTTTTGGCGATTGATTTTTTTATATCCTGAGCAAGAATAGAATCACAAAAAATAAGAAGAAGTAAAAAAGTAATAATTGAGCTCAATTTATAATTAATCATTTCTTTATTTTTAATATAGAGATTACTTTTTGGATGAACTGAAAAAGTACAAGCAAGCCATGCTAATTGGAACTAGTGAAGCTGCTAAGATAAAAAAAGAAATGTAGCTTGTTTTAGTTAAAACGGGAACCATCCAAGTTGTAATTATAACGCCTAAAATTGCTGCAGTACCGCCCATACCTGAAACAACTCCTACATTTTTTCCATTAAAATAATCGCTTGGTAAAGTTTGAATATTATTTATTATAAACTGAAAACCAAATAAAGTTGATCCGATTAATCCTATTGCTAGACTTGGATTTTGTTTCAATGAATCTAGTAAAAATGCTGTTATAGATAAAGAAACCAACATAATTAATGCACCAATTGATATAGTCAAAATTCTTGCTTTAGCTGCATCCTTCCCATTTTTAATTAAATAAGAAGAATAGTACCCGCCTATTAATCCACCAATTGCAGCTAATAAATAAGGCATCCATGCAAATGCACCAACTTGCTTTAAATCGAAAGAAAATTGTTCTTTTAAAAAAGTGGGCAACCATGTTACGAACAACCACCAAACTGGATCTATAAAAAATCGAGAAAGTATAATGCCCCAGGTTTTTTTAATACGAAGTAATTCCTTCCAACTAAATATGCGTATTTCAGCAGTTGAAGTTGTTTCATTACTATTGCTATCTAATATATGTTCCTGTTCATTTTTTGTTATCCATGGATGTTTGTCTGGAGTAGATTTATTTATTATCACCCAAGGTATAATCCATAATAAGCCAAGAGCGGCAATGGCCACAAAAGTTCCTTGCCATCCAATAGAAAGATAAAGTATTGCAATAAATGGAGCTGCAACAACAGATCCTAATGAAGCACCTGCACCAAATATTCCTTGTGCAATAGCTCTTTCTTTGGCTGGAAACCACTCTGCATTAGACTTTGTTGCTCCAGGCCAATTGCCCGATTCACCAAAACCCAATAAAAAACGAAAAAGGCTAAACGAACTAAGTGATTTGGCAAAAGCATGCAAGGCAATAGAAATACTCCATACAACTATTGATAAAATAAAACCAAGCTTGGTCCCAATCGAATCCATGATTTTACCAAACACAGTTTGTCCCAAAGCATAAGCAACCATAAAAAATGTAGTAATTAATGCCAAAGCATTTTTACTATCTACATCAGCAATTCCAAAATCTTTATATATATACGGCCAAAGTATATTGATTGCACTTCTATCTATATAGTTAATAATTGTTGCCAATGCAATTAGTGATATGATCCACCATCTAAGCCCATGTATTTTTTTTCTAGTTTGCATATTAATCAGTTGATTACTTCAGCAATAAACTTCATGATTGCTATATTCAATTCACTATTTTTTTCTTTATCAAATTTACCGTGTAATCCACCCGGTACTGTAATAAACTCAGACTTAACACCAACTGATTGGTATTTTTTAAATAATTCAACAGATTGCTGATAAGGTACTGTAGGATCAGCATCTCCATGAATAATTAAAGTAGGTGGACTAAATTTATTTACATAAGTGATTGGCGAAACAGAAGCAGCAAACAAAGAATCATTCTTTTTTTCTCCCAACCAAGTAATTGCAGATTTACTAGTTATATTTTTTCCATAACCCCAATCCCATACATCAGCAATTCCATATTTATCAATGATAGCAGCTACTTTAATATTTTTAACTCCGGTACAGTTGTTATCAAATATTGAATTGGTTCCAAGTAGCCCTCCCATTAAAGCTAAATGGCCTCCTGAAGACCCACCCATGATGACAATTTTATTGACATCAATATTCAGCTCTTGAGCATTCCTAATTAAATAAATCAAAGCACATCTTGCATCTTCAATTGCAGCAGGAGCTGTTGCTTGAGGTGTCATTCTGTATTCAATATTAGCAACTGCAAAACCCTCTTTAAAAAAGGTATTAAATCCACCTTGTTGCTCTTTTGTACCATGATTCCAGCCACCACCATGAATATTAATCAATATTGGTGTAGGCTGATTGGTATTTGGAGGCAAGTATAAGTCCATTCTTCCATCCCAAGCATTAACTTTTGCATAAACCAAATTTAATTGTGCTGCAAACCCTTTTGGATAAATAACAGGCTTTAAAGTTGTATCAACAACTTCTTGTGAAGAAGCTGATGATACGATTAGCATGCAAAAAAATAAGGTTTTAATTTTTATCATTTAATATCCAGGGTTTTGTTTAATAACAATTTGAGTATTATTATCAATTTCACGTTGTGGAATCGGCAATAACATTTTATCATTAGTTACCAATGCTTGCATTTCAGCCAATGACAAGCGAGGTGCAGGATAGTTGATATAATGCAAAGGATACATGTAGTTAAAATGATCTTTTAAAACTTGAAGTGAATTAATGGTTGATAATGTTGTATTAAATCTCAATAAATCGAACCAACGTTGATTTTCAAAAGCAAACTCAAATTTTCGCTCATCTGATAAAGCTTTTTCAAACAAAGCTGTAGTATTGGTTGTTGTTGTGGATAACAATGGTAGTGAAACTCTAGATCGAACTTGGTTTATGAGATTTATACTTGATGTATTATTCCCCTGAGCTTCAGCCAACATTAATAATACATCAGCAAATCGAATAACAGGCCAGTCATTCTCTGCATCATTGGCAACAGCTACAGTAGAAATGTATTTGTTAACATAAATTTTAGCTCCAGTAAACACCCCAAGATTTACAAGCTTTCTTATATCACCTCCAAATGCTAAATTAGCGGTTGCCAAAGTAGCTGTTGGTCTTATAGAAAGTGTTACTACAGCCCCTGCAACTGCAGTAACTGTTGTTCCTTGAGCAATTTGCAATCCTGTAACTGCCAGGCCTACAGTAATAGCAGGATTAGCAGCTGTTAATGTAACATTGTTAGATGTTGTACTTACTGCTCCAGTTGCATTTGTTGCAGCATACGAATTAAATAAATCTATTGAAGGAAAATTAAGTCCTTTACCATCACCATTTATTACAGCTGCACCACTATTTAATGGAGCAAATGTATTTGGAAGTGAACTTCCAAGTCCAATTCCACCTGCTTTAAAACGAATTGCAAAAAGTATTTCTGAATTCATTTCATTGCTAATAGAAAATACATTGGCATATGATGATTGCAAACCATAGCCACTTTTTTTTATTATATCATCCAACAAAGCTGCTGCTTCAGTCTTCCTATTTAATGTTAAATAAACTTTTGCCAATAATGCTTTTGCAGACCAGCTGTTTGCCCTTCCTAATTCTGCAACAGGTATAGCTGCATATATTGAATTTCTACCATTATCTATAGTATTTTGTAAATCGGCAATTATTAATTTATAGATATCGGCTGTTGGAGAACGATTTACTACTTTAGCTGCTTCTGGACTAATTGGCTCATGCACTAAAAATACATCTCCATATAATCGAACTAAATTAAAATAATGATGTGCCCTAATAAATGAAGCTTCTGCAGATAATTTCTTTACATCGGCACTACTTATTGGAATACTAATGGGGTTAAAAGTTAGTGTGCCAGTTGATGGTGAATAATCAACTCCTAAATTGTTCAAAACAAAATTTACATTCCTGATATTGTAATAATTATTTAACCAATAGTTATACAATCCTTGATGGGAAACGCTTGGAAAAAACATATCTAAGTCGCTTAAATCTCTGTTTGGAGAAGAAGTACTTCCAGCAACTCCTTGAACTGAATTATCACTGCGTAGTTCTGTTAAAGTCCACTCGTCATTTAATGGAGCAATCATTCCGTTGTAACATCCTGTTAATGCTGCATTTACTTCTGTTATATTAGAGTAGAATGTAGCAGAGCTAATATTTGATTGAGGATTAAGTTCAATCAACTTTGTACAACCAAAAGAAAAAGCAAAGGTTGATATTATTAAATAATGTGAAAGTTTCATAAAAAATATTTTTAAAAATTAAAAGTTGATATCAATTCCAAATACAAACGTTTTTTGAATTGGAAAACTTCCTCTTTGATAACCATCTATCAATGCCGAAGAATAAACACCTGCATTCGCTCTTCCTTCAGGATTAAGTGCTCTAAATCCCTTAGCAGTTACAAATAATAAATTTTGTGCAGCAAAATAAACCCGTAATGAATTCAACTTAATAGCTTTTGCGATTGAATTAGGTAGTCGATATCCAAGATTGAATTCTCTCAAAGCAAAATAAGATGCATCTTGAACTGAATAATCTGTTAGCAACCAATTAAATCCAATGGTAGAATACGGTGTTTTACCATCACCAGGAAACATTGGGCTGATCCATCTATTTTGATTGTATGCAGTTATATATCTTTTTGATTCATTATAATTCACATCACCATTTATTAATGAACCACCTTGAACTCCTTGAAATGTGAAACTTAAATCAAATGATTTGTAAGTAAAATTATTTGTAATACCCCATGTAAAATCAGGATAGGGGCTACCAATATTTGTTCGATCATTGTTATCAATAATATTGTCGCCATTAATATCAACCAATTTTAAACCACCTGGAATAAAAACATTTGCCAAATTACTCGTTAATCCTTTGGCCCTAGCATCATTAATTTCTTGTTGGCTTTTCCAAACTCCATCTGTTTTAAATCCTAAAAACTGAACCAATGGACTTCCAATTTTACTTTGGTAAACTTCAGTTCTTTCACCTTGTGTTAATAAAAATGATTCCTTTCCTAATTCAATAATTTCATTTTTAGTTTTAGCAAAATTTAAAGATGTATTCCATCTGAAATCTTTTTTCTGAATATTTACTGATGAAAGCTCAAGCTCTATACCATTATTCTTAAGACTACCTATATTATTAAAGTATTGAGGCACTCCTGCAATGGCTTGAACAGATTGTTGTAATAATAATTTTTCGGTTTTAGATTGATACACATCCACAGAAAAAGTCAACCTGTTTTTTAATAAAGCAACATCAATTCCAACATTGGTTTGAAATGTTCTCTCCCAGGTAATAGTAGGGTTTGCAATATTAGAAGAAGAAGTTACCTGACCAGAAGTACTTACCCCAGTTCCCCCGCCAAAAGAATAATTACCAGTACTTAATAAATCTATAAATGCAAAATCTGAAATTCTATTATTTCCTGTTGCACCATAGCTTCCTCTAAGTTTTAAATTAGTTAACCAACCAACATTTGATAAGAATTTTTCTTTTTTTGCTATCCAACCAACAGATACAGATGGGAAGGATCCCCATTTATTTCCGGGTCCAAAGTATGAGCTTCCATCTGTTCTAAAGCTTGTACTAAATAAATATTTACTATCATATTCGTAATTAATCCTACCTAAATAGGACACCAATCCGATTTGATTTTTTGTTCCAAATGTACCTGCCTTATCAATTTGTGAAGCATTATTTAGTGTACGAATATTATCACTTGGATAATCTAAACCAGTTGTTTGATCTCTACTAATTGTAGTTTTCTGGGATGTAAACCCAGCTAAAATATTAAAGGTATGTTTATCGATAATTTTTTTAAATGTCAATGTATTTTCATTCAATAAATCGATAAAATTTGAAGCTGAATAAATTCCTTTACTCACTACCCCATCTCCAGATGAATTTCTTGTTGAAAAATTTAGTCCACTTGAATTATTTAAATATATACTCGCTTGTGATTTAAAATCTAGGCCGGGTAAAATTTTAATATTTAAGTCAGCAGAACTTTGTAAGCGATACTCATTTACATAAATATCTTGACTTAGTGTTGCAGATTTAGGTGTGTTTTGTGCTGAAGAAAATGGATCAGAAGTTCCAACTGGCGTCCAAGTACTTCCATCAGGCATAATTCCTGAATAATAGATTGAACTAAAATGACGAGGTTGAGCAAAATCTCCCGGTCTTATATTTGCCCATTGAGCTAATTGATTTACAGTACTTGCAGTTAAGCTATTGTGATAAACTGGCAAAAAACTAGGGTATCGATAAAAGTTTGTAAAATTTTCAGAGGGACTAATTCTTTTAGAGTAAGATGGATTTAAATTAACACTTAGTTTGATATTTTCACTAAATTTAATATCCATTTTTGTGCGTAAGGAAAATCGCTGAAAATCACTCTTAAACATCATACCTTCATCGCGTTGATATCCTCCAGACAAATAGTATTGAACATCTTTTTTACCGCCAGATGCACTGAGTTGTATATTTTGAAATAACCCTGGACGCAATGATTCACTCTGCCAATCGGTTCCGTTTCCGCCTAATAATGTTTTTTCAATAACGTATTGTGCTCTTTCAGCATCAGTAGCCAACACACCTTTATTGGTTCTGAATGTTGCTAAATTAGCTGCAGAGTATCCGAGTGTGTATGCTGTAGAATCTTGAAACCTTAATGCTCCTTCTTGAAACAAAAGATCCAAATACTCAGAACTCGTTAAAATATTGTATCGCTTATAATCCGATTTCTGACCCAATGAATATTTTAAATTATATTTCGGCTTTTCTGATTTACCACTTTTTGTAGTAATTAATATTACCCCACTTGCGCCTCTAGAACCATAAATGGCTGCAGAAGCTGCATCTTTTAGAACCTCAACCGACTCAACATCTGATGGATTTACAAAAGCTAATCCATCTGGAATAGGCTGACCATCAACTACAACAAGTGGACTTGAGCTTGCATTAATTGAACTTATTCCTCTTATCGTAATTTTTGGTGTTGCACCAGCTTCCGATGAAGTATTTTGAACTACCACACCAGCCATTTTGCCTTGCAAAGCTTGATCTAATCTTGCAACAGGTATTTCATCTATTCGTTCATTTTTATATTTAGCAACAGCACCTGTTACACTGCTTTTTTTCTGTGTTCCATATCCTATTACTACAACTTCAGTATTTTCTGTGGTGGCAGCAAGTAATGAAACATTAATTACAGCAGCATTGCTTATTGTTAGTGTTTGCGTGTTAAATCCAACATAAGAAAAAATCAAACTAGTTGCAGATGATTTTAATTTTATTGAGAAAGTCCCATCTTCTTTGGTTACTCCTCCACCAGAAGACTTATCCCCTAAAACTGATACTCCTTGTAAAGGCTCTCCAGTTTCTTTATTGGTAACTTTTCCGGTTACTGTTTTTTGTGCTATGATACTACTACAAGCAAACAGTAGCAATAATAACAGCAGGCTTTGAATTCTTTTCATAATAGCAGTTTTTGTTATTCTAATCGTTTTGGGTTAAGAGAAATATGCGTAATTGTTCTGTTTTATTTGGATGTATTTTTTTTATAGACGCTAAACAATTATTACAAGAAAAATTTGATGCGCTAATTGCTAATAATGGAATCCCTTCATCAAAATCAAAAGGCTTAATCTGTGCCCCATTCCATAATTTTTCTTTAGTTAAGTATGGAGTAATGGCAGTAACTGCTTTTTTTATTGAATTACCATTTATACTTGTATAAGAAAATAAATCAATGTTAAGAATTTTTCCCATTTGGGCAATTAACAATAATGGTTCAACAACAAATAATGAATAATGCAAGGAAGTAGTTCTTTCTAATTCAGCTGGAAAGAAACCTTCTGAATTCATTTGTGTATCTATCCTTTTTTGAACATTACTAATAATAGTTTTTGAAAGTTGATTTTGTCCAGTAAATAATGCAAACGACAATCGTTGAGCATCATACCATACCCCATGATTATTTTTAGCATTCAGTTCATCCATCCCATTTTTACTAGTCTGCATCCAATTTAAAAATTGAGTGAACCAATTTTGCATGCCTTTAAATTCATCCATCTTCATTATTCCTGTAGAATTTAGTAATTCAATTGCATCAACTACTTTTATTAAATGCCTAGTATCAATTAAACCTGCACCTCTGCCTTCATTATGCCCTTTCATTGCTTGACCAAAATTTAAATTTGGGTTCATTTTTGTTGCAGTATCTAAAAACCAAACTCGTAACAAACTATTTGCATGATCAGCATATTTTAAATCATTAGAAAAATAATAAGCTAATGATAAAGTATAAATAGATTCACACAATTTCGGCAAGTACTCTTTGTCCTTATATAGTTTAACTTCTGGATTAGTTTCTCCATCTTTTCTAATATAAGGCAACCCATTTGGCTTATTCGGATCGGGCCAATAATAAGGGGCAAGACTCATATAGTCATGTTTATTTCCACTAGGTGGAGAAAAAGTTTTTTCCATTACACTAACTGGTCCAAACTTTAATGCAGTATTAGCATCATTGATTAATTGCTTATATGCAGGAAATAAAGTAGCATCTTTTTTAATAATTTTATTTTTATTATTTTGAAGTACATTCCCATCCAGCCCAAATATATTTATTTGAGCAACTACTTGTTGTGCAAAAAAACAAGTTAAAAAAAATAAAAAAATTACGCTCGAATTTTTCATTGTTGTTATTTAATATTATGAAATAAAATCTTCTCTCATTGGTGTAAACACATCAACCAATACACCTGCTTCGATACATACTGCTCCATGCCATTCGTTTGAAGGAACATGAAAAACATCTCCAGCGTGTAATACTTTTTTAATGCCGCTAATTTCAATTTCAAATACGCCACTTTCTACATTGCTAACTTGCACGTGATAATGTTGATGTAGTGTGCCAATTCCACCCTTTTCAAATTCTACTCTTACTAACATGATTTTTTCGTCGTAGGTCAAAATTTTTCTACGAACCCCTGCAGCCATATACTGCCATTCAACAGATTCGCTTTCAATAAATTTTTTATGCTGCACCTTTTCATTTGTAACTGACATAAATCTTGATTTTATTTTAAATTATTTGATAATTTGATTAGCATAAAAAACAGCAAAAGGCCCAGTCCATTCAAAATTTAACCCTTCATTATTAAACTGGTGTTTTTCGTTTTTGTCGAAGATTTTATTTGATTGAATTACAATCAATTGTTTGCTATTTATAGTTATCATTCCTGCAGTATAGTTTTCATTGTCTTGCAACAACTTAATGGAAGAAACTGAAGAATAAGCTCCATTAGCGATTTCTGTACTTGTATTGTATCCACCATGTAACTCAATTACATTTAATAATGTTTGATTAGCTGATTTACTTCTTAAAATGTAGGATGGCTCTCTTCTTAAATTAAAGTTGGGATCATTTGCACCTGTCCTTGTGAAAAAGGCTTGAGAAGAGTCTTTTACTAAAGAGGAAATTGTATAAAAAAGTTGATCGTTTAGAAAAGTAAATTGAGTCATCGGGACATTCAATTTTGCTTCCGCTTCTTTCCATAAAAATTGATACCCATTTTTAGTTCCTAAAGATTTTAAAGTAGAAATAGAGGGACTGTATTTAAAATTAGTGCTTATAATAGTTCCGCAATAATTAAATGGCAGATCATATTGATGAATTGAAGTTGATAACAACCTGAATAAATCAATTATTAATGGTTTAGCATTTCCTGGCAACTGAATCATAAAAATTGATCTTTGCATCTTCACATTCTTATATGCATTTTCATCAATTGCTGCAACCACTTGCACATTTTTGCTATCAATAGAACTAAATAATTTTACTGGCCAATTTTTTTCACTCTCTGCTTCTTTTCCATCATAATGGCTTGTTTCATCAACCGTAACTGTATTGTGAGCAATAGACTGTTGTGTATAAGTTTTGGTTTCGGGCAAATATCTCCCTCCCCATTTTTGTTCAATACCAATAAATCTAGCCGCACCATAATCTTGTAAAATTTCATTCCCATTATCGTATAAATTAATATTCAATTTATCAAAATGGCCATGAGACATTCCATGTGAACTATACTTATAAATTAGAGAAGTGAGATTTTTATCTTTTCCCATTCTCATAACGGTTACCCCTCCTTTATTACCATTGCCACCATCTGTAAACTCAATAGGCGTATAAGGATAGTAAGAAGCAACTTTTTCTTTGGATAAAGCATTACTAATTTCTAGTCCACCAACATTTAAAATAACTTTATCTTGAGCTTTAGCAACAGGCAAATAGGCAGTGTTAGGTCCATATACTTGCCATGCAATATCAATGGCAACAACTAATTCACTTGATGTATATGTTTTATCTTTTAGCGCGTCGTTATAAGAATAAAAACCGCCATTTAAATTGGTTTGTTGCAGCGCTCCGTTTAAAGCCTTTTGTAAAATATTATTTCGAAGTTTAAAAATACCTAATTCAGGTTTTGTATTATTAATTGCATTAGCAAAATAGTAAAAAGGTAAGATAGCATATCGGGTATAATAAGGTCCTTCATTATAATAACCATCAGGCGAAAACAATCCGTTCATGTGTGCAATAAAACCTGCTTCGCCATTTTTTTCAGTGCCATACAAAGCCATTTTCACATATTCCTCATTATCTGTAGCTATACCAACAATACCTACTCCGGCACAAGCCCATACAGCATGGTTGTGAATTAAATTAAACCAAGTTTTTATGTCTTTAGTAAAATAATCAACAATCGGCTTAAATGCACCTGTGGCAATTTTTGCTCTTTCATCTGAAGTTAAATAATCGTGAATACAATCAAATGCCAATCCAGTATATACCAACCAATTAGCATCATTTAATGCTTGCCAAAATATTCTTCCTGGAGAACTACTAGTAGCCTCTGGGTGATTCTTTAAAGTTGGGTTTAATGAAGCATACTTTATAAATAATTGTTTAACTAATAATGCATATTTATTGTCTCCTGTAATTTGATATAAAAGTCCCGCATTAAACATCAACATATAATTGTCTTTATGCTTCTCGTGCGTATATCCACCAGCTGGATCTTTTGGAAAGGGAACATCTATATCTTTATCTATCCACTTATCTACCGATTTTTTTATTTCATTGTAAGACTTTTGTAAAAGCTGATTACCAACTAATCCATTTTTAACTTTAAGAAGTTCAGCCTTAGTTGCAAAAGCTATAGGATGCTTCTGAGCGAATAAGCTTCCAAATAAAGTAAAAAAGAGAAATATTATAAATACCAGTTTATGCATCTGTAAGAAAATAATTATTTAAACAAAATAAGTCCCACCGTTAATTTCAATACTCGAACCTGTAATAAATGAAGAAGCATTACTTGCTAAATACAAAGCTAAATCACCTACTTCAGAAGCATCGCCTTCTCTTCTCAATGGAGTTGCAGCAGCTACATTTTTTCTTACTTCGTCTTTAGTAAAAGTGTTATGAAAATTGGTGTTGATCATACCCGGACTAATACAGTTAACCCTAATTCCTTTTGGCCCAAGTTCTTTTGCCAAACCCTTTGTCATAGTGAGTATTGCTCCTTTAGCAGAAGCATAGGCTATTGCACCAAATCCACCGCCGTCTCTAGCGGCTTGACTACTAAAATTTACAATAGATCCACCATTAGTCATATAGGGTACAACTGCTTTTGTAACTAAAAAGGCAGATTTAACATTTACATCCATTACTGCATCCCAAAAATTTTCATCCATATCTGGTAATAACTTTCTAGCAATTAATCCTCCTGTTACATTCACTAAAATATCAATCGTATTTCCAAATGCTTCAATACATGATTGTACTACTTTTTCTACGTCAGAAGAAATGGTCATATCCCCTTTAACAATAATTGCTTCGCCACCTTGGTTTCTAATAGTTGCCAAAGTTTCCAAAGCCTTCTTCTCGTTGTTTAAATAATTAATACAAACCTTAGCACCAGCTAAAGCAATTTTTATAGACACTTGTTCGCCAATATCTCTTGATCCACCAGTTACGATAGCCACCTTGTTTGTTAAAACTTGCATTGAATAGATTTAATAATTTAGAAATTTTCGATGTGTAATTCAGGGAAAGTAATCACCTAATAGTAAAAGCAACTATGCAAATAAATTGCAAGAAAATCACCTGTTTAAAACAATCGAATCATAATATTAGCTGCATTTATTAATAATACAGTTTTGAAAATCATAAATATTGTCTATTTTTTATTGACTTAAATTAGATAATATCTAACAAATTGATCATTTAATTGAATATTAAGTCAATTTTAATTCCGATAACCTTGCCGGTAACGAAACCGGCAAATTCCCGAAAAATTTGGTAAACTGCACTTATATTTAACAAGCCAAATGGAAAAGCAAACAACAATTAAGGACATTGCTAGAACACTTAATGTGTCTACTTCTACAGTAAGCAGAGCACTGAGAGATGCAACAGATGTGAAACCAGAAACAAAAAGAGCAATAAAAGCACTAGCAGAGGAATTAGATTATCAGCCAAATAAATTAGCACTCAGTTTGTTAAATAGACAAACGAATTGTATTGGGGTGATCATTCCGAATCTAGATTATGTGCTTGCAACAATGGTTAAAGGAATTGATGAAGTTGCACTTGGGGCAGGATACACAGTTATGGTTTGCCAAAGCGATGAAAGCTTTGGTAGAGAAATTGTAAATACCAATAGATTATTGGAAAGCTTAGTAGATGGTTTTATTGTTTCTGTTTCAAGTGAAACAAAAGTGTATGAACACATCAAAAAAATTCAAAATAAAAAAATACCCCTTGTTCTTTTCGATCGTGTAATTAATTCAATTAAAGCTCCAAAAATTAGGCTAGATAATGTAGATGGAGGAATGCAAGCCACTCAACATTTAATTGATCAAGGATATAAAAAAATTGCTATCCTAGCTGGTCCAGAAAATTTAAATATCAGTAATAAAAGAATGGAAGGATATCTCCAAACTTTAAAAGCAAATCATCTAAAATCAGATAAGAATTTTATTATTCATTGCGATTTTAATCAGCAATATGCGTATGAAGCAACCAAAGAGCTAATTGCCATGAAACATAGGCCAGATGCTATTTTTACTATTAGCGATCGTATGGCAATCGGCGCTATGTTAGCTATAAAAGAAAAAGGGCTAACTATGCCTTACGATATTGGACTAGTAGGATTTAACAATGAGCCTATTACAAGTTTGGTAACCCCGTCAATATCAAGTGTAGAAATGTATGCTTTTGAAATTGGCAAAGCAACTGCTAAACTATTTATTGAAATGTTGCATAGTGAAGAAGATATGTCTGAACGTGAAATTGTTATTAAACCAAAAATATTTATTCGAGAATCATCATTAAGAATTCCATTAAACTAATACAATGAAAAAAAATAGTATCGCTTTTTTTGTTTTTACTTTTTCGTTTTTATTTGCGAAAGCAGAAACTATTATAGTGAAAAATGAATCCGAATTAAAATCAGCAAATGAAAGAATAAAACCAGGTGATTATATTATTTTAAAAAATGGCAACTGGGAAAATATCAGTATACAATTAACTTGTAATGGTACCTCTCAAAAACCAATTATTGTAAAAGCTGAAACAAGAGGCAAAGTCGTTATTAAAGGATTAAGTAATTTAAGAATTGGGGGCAATTGGATTACAGTTGATGGATTAATATTTACGGAGGGTTATACACCTTATGGAAATGCCTGGGAATTCAGGGCAAATAACCAAGTAGCCAATAATTGTAGAATTACCAACTGTTTATTAAAGTCGTTCAATAATCCCAATAGGATGAAAGAAAACTATTGGGTTGCACTTTATGGAAAAAACAATAGGATTGATCATAATAATTTTATCGACAAAACCAATCTTGGTGTATTAATGGCCATTATTTTAGAAGATGATAAAAGCAGACTTAACAACCATAGCATAGATAGTAATTATTTTGGCTTTAGAAAACCATTGGGAAGTAATGCTGGAGAAATTATTAGAATTGGAGTTTCAGAGCATTGCACTTTTTATTCGAATACCAAAGTTGAAAATAACTTATTTGAACATTGTGACGGTGAAACAGAAATTATTTCAATTAAATCATGCGGAAACATAGTAAGAAACAACGTTTTCAAAGAATGTCAGGGTGCTGTAGTTTTAAGACATGGCAATAATAATACCATTGAATCGAATTTATTTTTAGGTAATGGAAAAGAAGGAACGGGAGGTGTAAGAGTAATTAATGAAGGAAATTGGATTGTAAATAATTATTTCTCTAATTGTAAAGGAGAAGGATTTAGGCCTCCTTTGGCAATTATGAACGGCGTATTCAATTCACCTCCCAATCGTTATTTACCTGTAAGGGATGCAGTTATTGCAAACAATACTTTCTCCAATTGTACACCATTTAGCATTTGTGAAGGAAGCGATGCAGAAAGAAGTGTTGCACCAAAAAATGTATACATTATCAACAATCTTTTTTATTCTGATAACGAAATTGTTGCTTTTGAATATTTCGATAAAATCGATAGTGTTTATTTTAAAGGGAATGTGATGAACTCTAAAATAAGTAAAACGGTTGAACAAGGTTTTGTCCAAAAAAGTATTCCTGTATCGATGTTTAGTGATAATCAATTCCCATCCTACAAAGAAGGAAGTTCATTGATTGAGCTACCCGAATCAATAAAAATGCAAGAAAGTAAAAGACTTAAAAAAGGATTTTCGAATAATATTGGATGTTTTGGACTACCCTATTACGTCGCTTTAAACAATCAATCAAAAAAACTAGGTATTCAATGGGTTCAGACTACTGAAAAAAATATTGTGATAAACACAAAGTTTGAACCTTGCAAAGATGCCAATGAATTGTATACTTATTTAAACAAAGATCTTCCTTCTTATCAAATTGAATTAACTGGACTATCGTATACTTTTGATAAGAAGGAAGATCTTTGTTTAAATAAGTATACAATTCATTGGCATCTTTGCAAGGTTCAAACTTTGTGTTTA
>JBKJQV010000004.1:0-11237 GCA_046593815.1 Sediminibacterium sp.
CAGGAACTCGCCGCTTACCTCGGCGTATCCCGCAGTGTGATCAGCATGTACGAGCGGTGAGAATAGGAATTGCCTACCGCAGCCCTCATTAAACTTTCGGAGCTGGAAATAGCCTCGACGAAACTGACCGCTGCCAAAAAAAGCCTGCATCATCTGCACCCGATCCTGCAATCTGCAGCAAGCTCTTGCAGGCGCATCTTCAAGACTGCAGCAGGAAATAGTACCAACCGCAACAGCAGCAAACGCTCCTGCAAAAGCGCCATAACCAGGTGGACTCCCGGGCACAGATGCTACAGGTAATGCAGGCCTGCGTCGGCACGGCAAATGCACCGCAGCAGGCAAAGGAAAAACTGCTCTCGAAATCGAAACATCCATGTCTGTTCATTGTAACTTTGGCTCCTCTGATGATATTAGCAGCTTATATCAGGCAGGTAAAATAGTTAGGCTTGAAAAGTATCCGTCTTAAGAATCGACCAAAGGATTGCCAACAAATAAGCACACCATGGCAAAAAATAGAGGATTAGTTAGTGTTGCCCCATTTGTTACGAAAGAAAGAGTTTCAGTTCAGGATATAGGACTATAATCTAATTTAAATCGACATAGCAGATAAATTGAACCAACGTTTAGTTTATCTACCTGTGCGACTGCCCAAGCGGGCATGAAAACCCGGTAAAAAATGCCCTGTGTGGGAGCCCTGGCAATATAGATACAGCAGCTCCATTTACTATTACACAAAGTAACTTGGGTTGATTCAAGTTGAACATTTGTAATGCTAATCCGGACACAGTCCGGCAGAATTAAAAAAGTCACAAGGGATCCGCTGAGGAGGAACCATGTGACTGAGAGTGCTGATACTCTCTGTCATATTTATTCACTTTAAGTTTTTCTCTCAACAGGATCTTCTAGTGCCAGTTTTTTTAATATTTCTTTGGCCGCATGTCTCATAAATTAAGACTGGTTATCGTTCAGGGTATAATCTACTAAAGGTTGCCAAACCTGCCTGTCGGTGAGCAAGTTTATGCACAAGATAACCCATTACGATAAACGCAGTTAAATCTAGACGGTAATCATCGATTAAAGATTTAAGCATACTAAACAATGATATCCTATAATTGTAGTTCTTAAGCAATTCAAATTTTTGACGAATAGAAAGAGTAAAAAACTGCGGCCAAATGCTCGGATATTTCATTTGTGGGTAATCGTGTTGATGATAAATCTACAATTTATAGATGAGGTAAATTATATTGCAATAATTACTGACCTCTGTTTTCAGGCAGTATGAGCTTGATAACGGTAGAGGGAGTCTAAATGGTTGAAAAAATATAACATTGAGGAGGGTGAAGTGTATTCCATGCCACTATCTGAAAGCCAAGCGGCGGTCAATCTGTGGGGATGAAACGTTATAGAGGTACCAGAGACATGCATACTTACGGCGGCTAAAAGAATATAGTTTGCAAATTGTGTTAGAGAAGATGTTTAAAGATCTTATTCGTCTTCATCTTTACCTCTTAGAGGCTGTTTGGAAATATAAAGTCAATTCAAATAATTAACTAAAAACCCTGATCTAACAATGATTGAAGTTGAATATCCAGATGGTCAAAACCGTGAGGAATGGCTTGAAACAATTAAAAGTAAAAAGAATCCCTTCTATCGTTTTCCAGATGACCCTGGACAACGAATATGGAGATATATGGACTTTACTAAGTTTATGTTTATGATTGAATCGGGCTCACTTTTTTTCCACGAGCCACTTTGTTGGACGATAGATACGAGGGTTCAATTTCATCTGCAACTATCAGAAATCTTGAATCGCAGTTCGAGAACACAGTCAATCATTTTAAAACCGTTTTGCCCGAAGAAACTTTCACTCAAGAGCTCGAAGAAAAAATGCGGCTAAATACAATTTCTATGGATAAATGGCAAAGTGAGATATTACAGTGGTCAAGAAATTGGACCTACATAAACTGCTGGCATATGAATGACCTTGAATCTGCTGCAATGTGGAGTTTATACGCTACTTCTAATCAGGCAATAGCCATTCAATCTACTTTTCATCGATTGAAAAATTGCCTGTCTCCCTACATTAAACCGCCTCAGGGTGAGCCAATACTTGGAATGGTTTATTATATTGATTACGATCAAGATGAAGTTCGTAAAAACACATATTTGTCGGAATATTTTTATAAAAGAAGATCTTACTCACATGAACATGAACTCCGAGCTATAATACAAGAGCTTCCATTAAAAAATAATATGAGTAGAGTCAATCAAATCATTGGACCTGATGATCATGACTATGATAAAGCACCGGCTAATGGCAAAAGTTTTTCAGTTAACCTCGAAGAACTAATAGAGCAGGTCTATGTTGCTCCAACCAGTCCCGATTGGTTTTTTGAACTTACAAAAAAGATTATGAATAAATTTGGCTTTAATAAATCAGTCAGGCGGTCTTCTTTAGATACTGACCCAATTTATTAAATTAAATATAATAATACAATGGTCAAGTAGGGCCAGGTTGTGTGTAGCCAATGCAAACTTGATTTGCTGAGACGTTAGTGTCAACAGCTAAAATGGATTGATGAAAGTGTTTACCCCGATCATGGTTGCCAGATCAAATTGTAATGATGGAGATTTAAATTTGTATAAAACGAAAACCTAGAACGAAACAAAACCCCATTACAGACTTGCCGTCGATCATAATTTTGAAATTATTAGTTCTTCAATATGGTTCTCGTTCCAAATTTCTTCTATATTATCTCTGAGCATGACCTCTTGAATAATTGCCTCTTGTCTACGACTGCTTAGGAGCGCTTCACTGTATCTGATATGGGGGCTAAAAGTGACCTGGGTATAGCTTGGAATCCATTTGTCTGGATGATGATTGTGAAGTTTAGCTTCTAATTTCTTTTGTATGAGAAATCTGTTATCCGAAGTCTTTTCTTTCATCTCGGTGAAATTAGTTTGTGCTAGGTCTGCAATGGCGTCATTATCTTGCTTTCTGATTAATTCAAATTCACTCAAAATCTTATCCCAATTGTGGTTGTGCTCTTCAATCAATAAATTTAGTACGCTGCAATCTTCAAAGCCGGCATTCATGCCTTGTCCAAAAAATGGAAGAATCGCATGCGCTGCATCTCCAATAAGGCAAAACTTGTTTGATTGTCTCCAGGGAAAGCATTTTATTGTCACAAGAGGATATGCAGGCTTGTTTTCGAATTGGCTAAATATGTCCGGAATCACAGCTGCGGCATCTGTGAAATAGGTGCTGAAAAATTCAACTACATTTTGTTTACTAGTGAGATGCTGGAACGACACGGGACCCTCGAAAGGCAGGAAAAGCGTACCTGTAAAAGTGTTTTCTTGGTTTGGTAACGCAATCATCATAAATTCTTTCCTCGGCCAAATGTGCAATGTGTCTTTACTGAAAAGAGCACTTGAGTTTTTCCCTGCAGGAATCAAGATTTCCTTATATCCATATTCTATAAATTGCTGACTAAAATTAATTTTCCGGTTATAGTTTTGAAACAATAGTCTCGTGTGTGAATTCGCACCATCAGCCCCAAATATAATATCCGACTTTTCAGTCTGGTTCTCTTTTCCGGGCGACCCAAAGTGAGCAATCCCATTTACGAAATCGATGCTGCTGCATTTATAATCGAAATATATTTTGATTCCTCTCTCTCTTGCCAATTCAAGTAAAATGAGGCTTAGCTCTGCTCGTGATACTGAATAGATGCATTGTTCCGTTGTTCCGTAAGGTTGAAATGTTATTTCACCATTGTTTTGATGAATACTTCTTCCAAACATTGGAAGAGCTATTTTCATAATGCTCTCCAATATGCCAGCTTCTTTTAGTGCCTTAATTCCTCTATCGCTTAGAGCGAGATTAATGCTGCGGGTTTGGTTTGTAAGTTGGGTTTTTGGTTCTGGTCTTTGCTCAAAGATACTAACGCTGTATCCGTGCTTGGCTAAAAATATTCCCAGCAATGGACCCACTAAACCACAACCTATAATTGTTGCTTTCCTTTCCATGTCTTATGTGTTTTTTAGAATCTACAATTTGTATTCAGCGGTATACAGTCCGCAGCTAATATGAAGTTAGAGTGTTTTCACATCTTGAGAATTATGGAGTTCCGTAAAATATTTAATTTTTCCAATTACATCATTTACTAGTTCTGGAAGTTGATTTGTCACCTTTCAATGACTGATAGGTTAGTTGCTTTTCTGACACAGTTTCCTGAAAGCTTTTCTGAAGATTTTGGTAGCTATATTTTTTCGTCCGCACTAGTCCATTTCGTTATCTGTTAAAATTTATTAGACATAAGTAAGGACATCGCCAATGTCAAATGGGATTTTTTCAGATAAACATGTCTAATCCGATTCTATGAGTTCTAGATTCAGACTGATTACAGATGTACGGTTTAATTTTTAGAAATGGAACAAAGTAAACGTGCAATGGCTCAGCGATGTGTCAGTTTTTAAATTTAATAAAGTTATTGACACAACTGAGCAGAAATTGACTTCTGCTGTGGTGTCCACTTGTAGCTATTGCCGGATAAGTATTGTGCATGTGTACCCATCCGTGAGAATTATTACTCTTTTTTTTCTCCAACGTTGAAGACAAAAGTGCGGCTACCATTTTGCTTTCACTTCTAATGGGATGAGCAATCACGCCATTAGAGCGCCATCTGCCCCCCAGATGCTGCATTTGGTAATAGGCATGCGCAAAGCGTAATCGACAACGCTAACATTGCAGCACGATCGGGCAAGAAAAAACCTCCTGTTGAAGAAGGTCTTTTAATTTTTTTTCTGCTTTGCAGATTCTAAAGGTGGTTGGTCTTTAGGAAGGATGATTAGGTGGTGGTCTTTTGGTTGGGATATTGGATGTTGATGCTGTGAAAGTAAACTTTACCCCAAGCTAACAGGATAGTGATTTGCTGAAATCGTTGTAGTTAACTGCAGCCCGGGTTTAAGATGGTTTTCTTGGTGGGAAATGATTGCTGGTTGTTGGCAACTAAGACGAGCATTTCACACAAAGACGGCAAAGAAATACAAAGGGAACAAAGATTCAGTCTGGTAATCCATCGTTATCTTTTACCAATTCCGTTTCGGGTACCATGCAAATATTTTGCTCATAAAGGCAGCGCCCCACAGCTGTGCAGGCGCCGTATAATATTTATCAAGTTTCCCGGAGAACAGTAGGTAAATAAAAGGCATAAAAAGGCTGTCACTTGTTACAACCTTAGTGATCCCACTCCGGTAATGATCGGAGGACCATCGCGATAAAAACGAGATGTGCTCTCCATATTGATCAACCATTCAATATTCTTATGGCGATTCCTTTTCCTAAGTTTTGAACTCCCGATGTTTCGCTTGTGCCAAACTCCCGACATATTTCCAATAGACCGATTCCCAGGTAATGGCAGTGCCTATAAATTTAGAATGACCGATCGGGTGTTTGTATAATCGCCCTATTTAAACAAAAGCCCACGTCATTTTTATTTGGCTTCGGGGATGTCTAAAGTAACAGGCTGGCATGACATAAAAAAGCCTCAGCTTTTTAGCTAAGGCTTTTTTGTGATCCCGCTGAGAGAACAAATATTTTTCCAATAAGCTAAATGACAATTATTTAAAATAAAAATAAAATTGTCCCGCTCTAATGACGCACTGCACAAATTTTCAACGATCTATTGTTTACAAATTGAAATTAAATACACAGCGTATTTATCCCCTAATTTTTTTTAGCGTTTTTTCTCTTTTGATTTCTCTCTTAAACATAAGGCGTTCAGTCAGAGACTAAATTTGCTTTGTCAACTTTTAGAATTTTAAAACAAAACTGTTTGCTTATTTTCCAAACTGAATTTCCTTTTTATTTATACCGGATCTTGAGCGACAAAAAATCAGATTAGGGATCAATCGTATAATTGAGAATTTATTATAGCTCATTAAAACTTATACTTGACAACCATCATCAATTCCTCCAATTTCAACTTGTCAGCGTTTGAAACTGAAAGAGTGAATAAAGTGTCCAAATCAATGTCCGAATTAATTCCTTTACAAAGTTTCAACTCATCAACCCGGGCAAGATTTGTGACTGCAGCATCTACATTTAATGTAAATGAAACCGGGTTGTCTCTTATTTTGGCAACGAACATTACACTTTCTATTTCAGCTGTATCAAATGGCTGTACCATGTATGAAAATCTCGATTTGTCAAGCGTTAAATCAATGGTGCCATTCTTTTTTAAGAGATTCCATTCATTTGGCATATCATGTTTCATATTTAATGCAATATGTAAACCTTCTTGACTCAAACCTTGTTTGATAACCTCGAGCTGATCCTTTAGTACAGTATTGGCGGCAGTTTTCAAACCAGAACCACCTTCTCGTGCCGTATATTTTACATGTACAATTACATCTGAAATGGTATTGTAATCAAATTGTTTAACTTCTGTAGGTAGTTCGAGTCTCCAACTGCTAATAGCCCCGGTATTTTCAAAAGGTAAATAGCGTTCGTCTCTGAAGTTTAATTCAAATACCCCACTATCATTTTGTGCATTGCTGGTTGCAATGGATTGAATGGCTCCAACATTATAAACAAAACGATTATCACCAGCAACTACATCCTCAGCATAATTTGCTGGGTCGTTTGTATTTTTCCTATACCTGTTATTTACCAATGAAAGCTTCGCACTTACAGAAGTATATGGCCCAGCTATGCAAGGCAAACTCACACTCACCGATTTTAACCTTCTGAAAAATTGACCAGGATGATCCATATCATACAACACTTCTGGTATTTCAAAATCACAAATTCCGGAAGCACGGAGTCTCACCAATGCCAAAGGATCAAGCTGTACCAAGGATACATGTTTAGTGATTTCATATTCCCGTTTGTTTTTATCCATGTAACCAGTTTCCATCCGCTTGATATCGTGAATCAAAGCATCTGCACTTTGCAAACCTTTCTTCATACTGTCCCAATAACCGTATGAGATAAACGAATCATCATTTCCCAATTCAAAACGATAGCAGCGTTCTGCTTTTTTAGCGAAATCATGAGCCAATTGATATGATTTAAAATATACGGCACTGATTTGCCCTATCATCCAATCATATAAATCCTTGTTGGTGAATTTAGAACGCATGAAATCATCTGTTTTCTTGGCGTTATCAATTTGTAATTCATGATTTTTCAAATCGGTTTCAGCAATTTCTTTTCTAATTTCCGCAGCTGTGATTTGCTTATCAATGGATGCTAGTTCTTTGTTAGCAAGCCGTTCCTGAAATTTCCAGTCTTCAAAACGTCTATCATAACCGCCAAGTATAGAAGCACGACTTGCTTCATAAGAAGCAATAGCACTAAATATATTGAACACATCAGCTGCCGAATTCGCAGCACTTGATAAATTAAAACCTCCCCACTTCATCGTGGCATGAGGGCTTCCGCCAAATCCCGCGGCTCCAATTGCGGCAGATGGAATTAGGGCAAAAGCTCCCGCTAAAGTTTGACTTATTTGAGATCCTATTTGCAGACCGTGAGCTAATTCCAATTTATCCAGATTTAACTGTTCTTTCGAGCTAATCTTTTGAACACTTGAATAATACTTCTGCCTTTCTTCATTAACTTTCTTAGTTCTCTTCAAAACTTCAATTTGCTCTTTCGACTCATTTATCTGTAGTTTCTTGATATCCTTTACTGCTTTGAGAACTTTCAATTCCAATTCACTCCTAAGCAAGGTCAAAGCTTCTCCATCTTTTTTCTCCAAAGCCTGGAGAAGAGAATTTCCTAATCCTCTAACTTCCTGCGCCAGTTCGGTAGCTTTTTGTGAAAGCACATTAAAACGGTAAAAAGGAGTTGGGGCATTAAGTCCCGCAATTACAGAAGATAAATCCAAGCCAGAAGCCGCAGCCCTCACCAACATACCTGGGTCAATAGGCGGAGCAAATAATGCCAGACTTCTTTCTACTCCGTCAATATTCTGGCAGTGCCTGATTTTGAATAGGCGGTCTGAAACCCTATCCCAGTACTCAAACATTTTTTCATTAGCAGGAATACAGAAATAAAGCATGCAAAGTGTAACAGGTGAAGATGGCATCTCTGCGCCACTTTCAGGCAACACAGTTAAATCAGGAAGAATATTTTCCAGTTCTATCAAGGCATTACTAAAACTATCCAATTTGGATTCTATCTGGTTATACGTTTCGTATGGTTGCTTTATAGCTGCAGGAATGATCTTTGGTTTTGGCCCCAATAATTTATCTGAAAGAATATACATCTGAGTAGCTTGGGCTATTGACTCCATGGTGTCTTGCCTGAACAGATAATCTCCCCACTCCGTAAGGTTTTCAATGTATTTCATCAACAAGGCTTTCTGATAAGCCACCGGGCGGAATCGCATCACCACATCTGGACGGAAAGGTTTATTTCTCCATTCTGATATTGCAAATTCCAAGTCTCTTATTGCCAGATCAGAAGAAGCACCGGGCGGAACATTGGGATGCAAAGGATCTGAGATAGCATACATTAGTGTATCGATTCTCTGGATTATATAATCCGTTTCTTGATTTAAATAGAAAGGCTTGGTTACCCAATATTTCTGAACGCCAGTACCCGGTAATGCCCCAGTGGGATTAAACATATAATGGAACCAGGTCAATGCTTCTTCAAAACGCTGGTTCTTGGTAAGACTGCCAGCGATATGCAGCGGCAATCTGAAAAACAAATCCCAGTTGTAGGCACTGTAACTACCATCACTATTAAAATCTATGTCTTCAATCGGGTAACTTGAGGTTTTTGTTCCGTCCGGATTCTTTATAAAGGTTTGTGGAACAATCTGCGGGTTGGGGTTGTAGTGAGTTTTAAAATCAAAATTGGTTTTTTGCAATTGTGTATCCCGATTCATCAATGCAGGAATTCCATCTTTGTATAGAATACTTCGTAATGCACATACCAATGGGTGGTACATATTCTTAAATTGCTCACCATATTTCAGCGGTTCTTCTTGAATCAGTTCTTTCAATAATTCATCCACCTTTGCATCACCACTTTTGCCTATCAAAAGATTTAAGAAAATATCTAAATCAGCATACATACTAAGTTCCTTCAAAATATTTTGAAAAGAGGAATCAGTCAAAATTATTTGAACAGCCGCTTGTATATCTAATGGAGGGTTTTGCTGAAATTCGAAGGTGATTTTTTTAAACCAATTGATAATGTCATCAAACAATTGGAAAACATTGGATGCAGTCCTTTTCTCATCGTCATTTAGAGTGTAGGTTTCAACAAATTCCCCATTGTCCATTACTCTATTGTAGTAGCCAGGAATGATTACATAAGCATGATAGCTGTCTTCTTCAAAATAAGGAAGCAAGGTTCCCAATGGAATTTTGAATTGGTTTCGTTTGTCTTTATGGTTGCCGGTATTAATAATATATAAAAAGTACTCACGCATAAGTACTAACAAATCAATGGTTGTAAATTGATGTGGATATGAAATCCTGAATTTGCCAGGTGTTTTCTTTAGAATCTCATAATATTCAAATGGGGATATGCCATTCCTAACAGCTAAATCATCCGGTTGAATCCAGGCGATTTCATTATACCGTTGTGATTTAAGCTCCGCATCCTTAAAATCAGGTAAAAAGTCCGGGAAATACTCGTTTCCCTCGAATACCAATTCTGGATAACCTTTACAACCAGCAATATCAAACACCCCTCTTTTATGATTGTAATCAATACCATCCCAAACAGTACTAAATATCATAATCTGATCGGTGAGTTGTAAGTAACGAAGATTGAACTTATCTTTTCTAAGCAAACTTTCCGTGGTGGTATAATCATTAGGGGTAAGAATACTATCTGAGGAAACCCTTTTTGGTTGCCATTTTTTATTGGTGAACTCACTAATTGCCAATTGAATCTTAAGCTTTTTCCTTGGTTTATCTATTGGTTGTTCCGTTTTAACTGTTTGATCTGGAAGTGTTGCTCCTTGATCAGGTTTGGCCTCCTCACTAAACATAGGCCAGGCTAAATGCAGTCTGTTGTTTCTCATAAATGCCAGCAAATGATCGCCTGTAATATCCAACTCTACTTTTTCCCATGGACTCCAGTAACGTTCGTTTTCAAAACGTCTGTAATAGTAAATAGAAGGGTCGCCTCCTTTGGTGCGGGCAAAGACATGCATATCTCTTGTGGGAACGTCATACCAGGTTGCCATCACTTCAAGGAAGGCAATGTTATCTAATTTCTCAAGGTATTTTTTAAGGGCTTCTTCCGCTGTATCATTGGTTAGTTCATTTTGTTGAATCTCATTAATGAACTCGGTCAGCAAATAGGTTTTATTATCGGTCAATGTTACATCGTACCAGTTTTCAGGATACAGGAATACTTTGCGATTGGCTTCCCAAACCCGATAGTTTTTCATCCATTTCCATTGGTTCCAATTCGGGTCTTTTTCCACATCGGCAATGGCATCTGGCTCCAATCCCATTAAGCAGCGTTGTACAAAAAGTTGGATACTGTTATGTGCCAGAACAATTCTTGATGATGGCATACAGGCTTCCATTTCGACATCAACTAAAAAATACTCATACAAATCATTTTCATCCTTCATTCTTGGGTTGGTAGCCAATAAATAAGCCACCAATGCATTCCGTTTTTGTGGACGAATGGCATCCATGATTTCTTTCAACGTACCTAACCAGGTATCTTCATCATAGCGGGATTTTAAGGTTGCACGTAAATCATTGACCTCAGTTGCTGTCAGTATTGGGTTGATGTATTTTTTAATCTGAGCCATCTCTGCTCCAAGCTTTCTTGCAAAATCAGCACAGGTTAGTAATCGTTCCCAATTTTCGGCTTCCTTATAATTACCTATATTAAAAGCCGCAAATAAATGTGCATCAATGGCATCCAAATCCTCTTTCTCATAGCCCGTAAGCAATGCAAGGCTAGTCAGAAATTCATCCCTGTTGGCAGCCACACCAAGCAAAATAATATCAGCAATTGTAAAGAAACTGATAGGCTTTTCTGAATCTAATGGGTCTGTAACTGCTGTAAATTGTTTTGAATATGAAACAATTTTGCAAAACGCTATATACTTTGCAAAATCAATGGCAGTTTGTCCCAGATCATAAGGTATGATGTCAAATTCAAACCAACCCAAAGTGGTATTATTTTTAAAATACCATTCTATATCGGCATTGTTTAATTTGAAAGTACTCAACATGGCCAA
>JBKJQV010000099.1:0-3143 GCA_046593815.1 Sediminibacterium sp.
GTTAATATTTTTAATCAAGATTTAAGGGATATTCAAGAACTACTGGCGACATGTACATCTGGGTTGAAACTGCATTTGCTAATTCTATATTTTTTGAAGATGATGGTTTAAAGATTAGAACTATCAATAAAGAAGACCCATTTCAAGCTAAAAAATCAGTTGGTCGTCCTAAGGATATGGATGACCTAGAAAAACTAATTTAGTTCCATTCAGGATTGTAAGCTTAATTTATTCCACCTTATGTTTAAAATGGGGTATTTGAACTCATAAAAAAGGTCTGCTATTTGTAAAACAATGAATAATTTTTTAATAAATGGGTAACGATTTTTAAATAATTAAATAACGATTTATTAAGATTGTAGTAACAATTAATTTACATCAACAGCTTCACTTTGTATATTAATAATCGAAGATCTAGTTTATTAGTACTAAAATCATTTATAATGAAAAGTATTAAATTTTTCTTTCTTGAACTTTATATACGTGTGTTTCTTTTCCGTATTTCTTTTTTTAGCTCGCCATTTAAATTTTTGAAAGTTAATTAATGCGAGAAATAAAGAAAAGAAAACTAGACATTTTGGTGCTTTCCGATATTCACCTAGGTACTTATGGGTGCCATACAAAAGAACTATTACATTATCTTAAAACTATCAGGCCAAAAGTCGTAATCTTAAATGGGGATATTATCGATATATGGCAGTTCAGTAAGCGCTATTGGCCCAAAAGTCATATGAAAGTGATAAAACATATTATGGGTTGGATGGGTAAGGGTGTAAAAATTTATTATATCACAGGTAACCATGATGAAATGCTGCGAAAGTTTGTGGGTTTTAAAATGGGATCATTTAGAATTGTAAATAAAGTAGTTCTTGATCTGGATAATGGGAAAAAAGCTTGGTTTTTTCATGGCGATGTATTTGACCTAACAATGCAACACAGCAAATGGTTGGCAAAACTGGGTGCAGTTGGATATGACACACTTATTTTAATTAATCGAATGGCTAATTTTATTTCCGAAAAAGTTTTTAATAAAGGAAAACTTTCTCTATCTAAAAAAATAAAGAACAGTGTAAAAAGTGCTGTAAAGTTTATCAATAATTTTGAAGATACTGCAGCAGAAATAGGCATTTATAATAAGTATGATTATGTAGTGTGCGGACATATTCATCATCCTGAAATGAAGGAGATTGAAAACGAACACGGAAAAATTATGTATTTAAATAGTGGTGACTGGATAGAAAATTTAACTGCTTTGGAGTATGTAAATGAAAAATGGCAGATTTATAAATTTGATGAAAAAGAAATGCTGAAAATAAAATCATCAGAACTTGAGGAAGAAGAATTGGACAATAATATATTATTCGATAACATGGTGGAGGAATTTAATTTAATGCGCAACCAATGAAAATATTATATGCCATTCAAGGAACAGGAAATGGTCATTTAAGTAGGGCAAGAGATATTATTCCTATATTAAAAAACAAAGGCGAATTAGATATTTTAATAAGCGGAACTCAAGCTGATGTGGAATTACCTTATCCTGTAAAATATAAATTTAAAGGGCTTAGTTTTATTTTCGGAAAGAAGGGTGGTATTGATCTACTCGCTACATACAGAAAAAGTAACTTGAAAAGACTGTATAAAGAGATAAAGAGTTTGCCAATTGATCAATACGACTTAGTGGTGAATGATTTTGAACCAGTAAGTGCATGGGCTTGTAAAATAAAAAATAAAACATGTATTGGATTAAGTCATCAGGCTGCAGTAATAAATAAAAAAAGTCCTAAACCTGATAAGAAAGATACTATTGGCAAAGCCATTTTGCATAATTACGCACCAGTTACAGAAGCATATGGTTTTCATTTTAGCACTTATGATATAAATATTTTCACTCCAGTTATAAGAAACCAAGTAAGGAAGGCTATACCAGAAAAGAAAAATCATTTTACTGTTTATTTACCAGCCTATGATGATAAACGTATTATTAAAATTTTAAGTGAAATTAAAAATGTCAATTGGGAAGTATTCAGCAAACATTCTAAAAAAGGGTATAAAGAAAAAAATGTGTTTATCCAACCAATTAATAACGATGCATTTATTGATAGTATGATTAACTGCACTGGAATGCTTTGTGGAGCAGGTTTTGAAACGCCTGCTGAAGCATTGTTTTTGAAAAAGAAACTGATGGTAATTCCCATGAAAGGCCAGTACGAACAACAATGCAATGCAGCTGCTTTAAAAATAATGGGGGTGCCTTTTATTAAAAGCTTAAAAGAAAAGCATCTTGATAAAATAAAAGCATGGTTATTATCTGAACTAACTATATCAGTTAATTACCCAGATAATACAGAAAAAATAATTAATACTATAATAAAGAAACACAGTAATATTCAAAAATCTAATTCCATTACTTTAGGCAAAACAGCTTATTCAGCCAAAAAGTTAAAACGGCTAATTTTTGAAAAAATCGTAAATCAAATTGGAGGGTAACCCAATGTTATTTGCAAAGAAAGATTTTGGTGACGATTTTAAATGGGGTGTTTCCACAGCAGCTTACCAAATTGAAGGTGCATATGACGCAGATGGTAAAAGCTTTTCTATATGGGATACTTTTTCTCAAAAAAGAAAAAAAATTATTGATAATCATAGGTTGAATTATTTAAAAGACCATATAGGGCAGGTGTTACTTGCAAAAATGGACGGAGTAAATGTAACAGGATATTTTGTGTGGACGCTGTTGGATAATTTTGAATGGGCAGAAGGGTTTCATCCAAGGTTTGGGTTGGTATACGTAAATTTTGATACGCAACAAAGTATTATTAAATCATCAGGTAACTGGTATAGCAATTTTATAAAAAATTAAATCATTCGTTTGGGTATTTAGTAAATCAACACAAAGTTTATTCTCATTAGTAACTTAAATTCGTTCGCCATCTTCCTAAATGTTGGTCTTACTCAAAGCCTCTACAAAAGCTTCGCTTTTGCAGGGCGTTTCCATTTGTCTGCAATTGTGAGCAAGCTCACATCGCATCCAAAAGAAAACACCCCCAAATTCGTTGGAGGCGTTTGTGCCCGAGACTGGATTCGAACCAGCACGCCGTTTCCAGCACCACCACCTCAAGGTGGCTTGTCTACCAATTTCA
>JBKJQV010000059.1:0-5062 GCA_046593815.1 Sediminibacterium sp.
TTATTGTAGAATTTATCTAATCAATTAGACTATTCAAAATATCGTAACTTAAACTCAATCCAGTTACCTGACTTGTTGGTTTAGCTGTTTTCATATTTTGAATAGTCTAATTGATTAGATAAATTCTACAATAATTTGGCAGGCATAGCTTAAAAATAAGCAATTATGTATATATAAAAAACATACCAACTACCAGCGTGGGTTTCATTGATTTAAGATGATTTGGGCAATTTATAGAGTAAATTCAAGCAACCAGTTAAATACGTTAATATGTTTTACTCCGCATCGATCTTTAGTAAATGAGTCAGTGGTTAATAAAAATTTTGGGTAATTGTCGTTTATTGATTCTAGAGCCTTATACTCACGTTCTTCAGTTATATCGTTGGTTATTTGCCATGCAACTTGGTAATATTCAATTTCACCTTTGGATGTTTTACAAACAAAATCTACCTCGCTGTTGCGGGCTTTACCAGTCCAAATTTTATTGCCTCTGCGTAAAAGTTCTAAGTATACAATGTTTTCTAAAATATGTCCTCTGTCGGTTGTTCTTTCCTTTCCAACCAAAATATTAAGCAAACCCACATCAACTAAATAGTATTTTTCTTGAGTTGCCAACTGTTTCTTGCCTTTTAAATCGAAACGATTTAGTTTATAAAAAACAAAACTCGACTCCAAATATCCTAAGTATTTTTCTACTGTTGCATGATGTATGCTTTGTCCGTCTTGTTTCAATATTTTGGAAATATTACCTGGAGAAAGCGCATTGCCGATATGAGACGCCATAAACTTTACTATATTACTAAATGCACGTTTATCGTTAATTTGGTATCGTTGTGTAATATCTTTTTCTATAATTGTAGTATAAATAGCTTCTAGGTATTCGTACATTTTATCAAAACCGAGTTCACGCAATTCTACACCTTTGGGTAAGGATGTCTCGTTTGCGTAATCAAAAAATAATGCTTCATAATTAAGGTACCTATTATTAATGTCGATATTGCGAGCAGTGAGATATTCCTTGAATGAAAACGGCAAAATAGAAATTTCAATATAACGACCACTGAGTAAGGTTGCTAATTCGCTACTCAACAAAAAGGCATTAGAACCAGTTATATATACGTCTACATTATCGGTTGCGAAAAGGCCATCTACTAATTTTTCAAAAAGCGGAATATTCTGCACTTCGTCTAGAAACACATAGTTCGGTTTATCAAGTTGCAGACGTTGCTTTATTTCAAAGTAAATAGTGTCCCATGTTTTGTTGAGATAATTTTCGGGCAACTCATAATTGTAAAACTGAATTTGTCGTTTGCCAATACCTTTTTTAATTAATTGTTCTCGGTATAGTTCTAACAAAGTGCTTTTACCAGACCTTCTCAAGCCGCTAACCACTTTAATAAGATCCTTGTCTTTATATGACAGTAGTTTATCAAGATATTCTGATCGAATAGTAAAATTTTTCACTCACTAAAGATATCGATTAAATTATCAAAACTTGCAAAAAATGAAAGTTATGATAATTATTAATCATTTTTTAGGCTTCTCGCTTCATGCAAATAATGGCTTCCATAAACGAAATCGTTTAGTAAACTATATACAAAATAGAAAACCCCCAGCAATTTGCCGAGGGTTTGTGGTGTGGGCCGTCCTGATGGACGACCACACAAACCGGTCTAAAACGATTAACTCATTGACTTTCTATGTTTTACATATCGGTTTATATTGGTTTACACCTGTTTAAATGGTTGTTGTTTGATTATTTCTGCGCACTATTGTGCGCACTGTATGTAAATTATAGAAGAACGTAATCTGAGGTTTTTATGATCAAGTAAAAAAAGGGAAATTATACTGTCATACTTATTTATTTAATTTTTACTAAATTTGGTTATGAAGGTTCTTGAAGTTAAACACCTAGTTGATTACACAATAAGCGTCAAATTTGACGATGGTGTTTCTGGCACTATTCGGTTAAATGATTTAGTTACAAAAGGGATTTTTCAGCCATTAAAAGATAAAGTAACCTTTGCTAAGGTTTATACAACTGGATATTCTATTGCTTGGTCAAATGAATTAGAAATTGATGCAGCAAATATCTATGCTGAAATTACAGGCAAGGATTTTGGAGAAATTATGAATCCTAAATTATCTTATGCCTCAAATTAGCTATTTCTTAGGAGTGATTATTCGTATGTTTTATAGGGATCATAATCCTCCTCATTTTCATGCAGTTTATGGAGATTTTGAGGGTATAATTGATATTGATAAAAATGAAATTATTGGAGGCTATCTTCCACCAAGAGTTTTAGGGATTGTAACTGAGTGGACTGCGATGCATCAAGCAGAACTAATGATAAATTGGGAAAGAGCCAGAAACCAAGAACCATTATTAGCGATTGCTGCTTTGGTATAAATAACATATACATACAAAAGGCATCGTATTTTACCTGATAAGTTTTTTGTTGAATCAATTATCAGCTCGCTTATAGTGTAATTGTAAATACTGATCCTTCCCCTTCCTTCGTCTCTACTTTCAACTCACCACCATGTGCTTTTACAATATCATAACTTAAACTCAAACCTAATCCTGTTCCCTGGCCGGTGGGTTTGGTGGTGAAGAATGGTTGAAATATTTTATCCAATACTTTTTGTGGTATTCCATTTCCGTTGTCGGATATTTTTATTTCAACAATGTCTCCCAATTTTTTTGTTGTGATGGAAACAGTTGGTTCGTAACCTTCCCTATTTTGTTGTGTTTTTTCATTAACAACATAAAACGCATTCGTTAATAAATTCAACACCACTCTTCCAATATCCTGGGGAATGATATTGATGTTACCAATTGATTCATCAAAATCCGTTTTCATGGTTGCATTAAAATTTTTGTCTTTAGCTCTCAATCCATGATAACTCAATCTTAAATATTCGTCACACAATGCATTAATATCTGTTGGTTCTTTTTTGCCACTACTTGAACGACTATGTTGCAACATTCCTTTTACTATATCTGCTGCACGTTTACCGTGGTGGTTTATTTTTTCAAGATTTTTTTTAATGTCATTCAGCAATTCATTTTCTAAGTCTTCGTCTCTTGCACCTTGTTCCTTGTTTCTTTCTTCTTGTATTTCTTGTATTAACTCATTACTTACTTCACTAAAATTATTTACAAAGTTTAACGGGTTCTGAATTTCATGTGCTATGCCTGCAGTAAGTTCACCAAGGCTTGCCATTTTTTCAGATTGGATGAGTTGTGTTTGGGTAGATTTTAGATTTTCTAAAGTTTGGCGTATCTCACCGGTTTGCCTGGCTACTTCAGCTTCCAGTACTTTTTGTTGGCTTAAAGCTTGTTCTTTTTTTTCTTCGGATAATTGAAGTACACGGTTTGCATTTTGCTGCACCTCCTTTATTATTTCTTTAAACCGCATAGAAACATAAACGAGTAATGATATAGGAAAGGACAACGATGAAATCGTTGGCAACAAATTGCGATTAAAATAATGCCCCGATAAACCGCTAAGTAAGGTTCTCATTATATATAGCACCAATATTAATAGCAGAAAAAAAACTAGCCCTACAACAACTGCCCATTGTGCACCTTTTAAATTTTTCAAAGAAGAAACTATATAGTATATGCAAATTATAAAATATAGAGCTGTGAAAATAAATGATAAAATATTATTTAAATCGAGTGAAATAAAATTAGCAGCTAGCAGAATAATAAAAGAAATTGCTAAAAATATTTTAAGTGCTTTTGTAACTTTTCTTTTAAAGATGTTTATTATTATTAAGAGTAGTAAAATAATAGATATACTGCTAAAAACTGCGTTAACTACAGTCCAAATTTCATAGGTATTATAATTGGCTGAAAGATATTGCAATTGAAAAATGCTCCAATAGGTTATTGTAAAAAATGTTGTAAAATAAGCAATGAGCCGAAGGTTTTTTTCAGTTGGATTTTGAATAAATAATATCCAGAATAATAGACTTAAAATTACACAAACAGCACTAGTTATACTACTAAAAATAGCGTTTTGTTTTACATATTCTAAAACATAACTGTCGTATTTTGGGCCTGTTATACTTATTATATTTTGTAAAAAATATAACGATCTTAATTGAGAAGGTGGAAGTGTAGATTTATAATCTATAAAATGAACTGCAATCGTATAAACTACCCCAGCTTTTAAATTGGCATGATAGGAGAGTTTGCCATAGGGATTTCCTTCTCTAAAATGATTTCCATTGACCCCTGTATTTCCATTAGAAGTAACTAATTCTCCGTTTATATACAAATCGCTTGCTGCCCAAGAACCTAAATTAACTCCTAATAGTTTATTCCCGAAACTTCTATCTAACTTTATTTTCACTCTAAACCAAGCTTCAACTTTTCCAGTACTGTCCGCATATTTGAGAGAAAGTTCTGTAGGTTTTAAGTTTTTCCAGCTAGACAAATCAATATCTTTTTTTGCCCAGCTGGTATCACTTCCCTGATGAAAAATCCAATCGCTGACATCTCCAAGATCGTAAGTGTCGTATTCTTTATTGAAATTTTCAGGGGTAATGTTTACCATTGTATTTTGTGCCCATCCAATAAATGGGATAAACAAAAGGAGGATAGTTTTAAGGATATTTTTCATGATGTCTGATTGGATAATGGTAAAGCAATGATGAACGTTGTTCCCACTTGCCCAGTAGTTGGGGTTCCTATTTTTATTTCTCCACCATGCGCCTTCACAATATCATAACTCAAGCTTAAGCCTAAACCTGTGCCTTTGCCGGTGGGTTTGGTGGTAAAAAAGGGTTGAAATATCTTTTCTTTTACTGAAGCTGGGATTCCGTTGCCGTTGTCGGTTACCTTAACCTCAATCTTGCCCTCAACTTTTTTTGTACTGATGGTAACTTTTGGTTCGTACGCAACTCCCCCTTCAGTGGGCTGGGGGGTGTTTTGCTTTCTTTCGTTTACAGCGTAAAAAGCATTGGTTACCAAATTCATAATCACCCTACCTATATCTTGTGGAACGATGTTGATTTTACCAATAGAAGCATCTAAATCTGTTTCAAAATT
>JBKJQV010000243.1:0-18927 GCA_046593815.1 Sediminibacterium sp.
TTGCAGGGCGTTTCCATTTGTCTGCAATTGTGAGCAAGCTCACATCGCATCCAAAAGAAAACGCCCCCAACTTCGTTGGAGGCGTTTGTGCCCAGAACAGGAATCGAACCTGGACTACCTTGCGATAACCAGATTTTGAGTCTAGCGCGTCTACCAGTTCCGCCATCTGGGCATTGTTGCGGGTTGCAATATTAGTTCAACCTTGGAAATTGACCAAAAATAGATTGAAGAAGGTTTACTTACATTATTTCATCTTCAATTCTATCTAAATATTTCTTTTTATAATAGTAATCCTTTACTTGCAGCAACTCTTTTTCGGAATAAGTACTTTCTTGATAATTTGCCATAATCGATTTAACAGGCTCATAAATTGATGCTTTTAAATGATTGAGTGAAGATTTGATTACATTTTTTGCTGCTGAATTCTCATGATCAAGCTCCATTACTTGCTCATTTAAATCCATTACTTCCATTAAAAAATCAGGAGCTAAATGATACTTCTCTTCTGCCTCAATTAATTTGTGTAAAGATAAAATATATTGAATAATTAAATCATTGTCTTGAAATGTTTTAAAAGCTTTGTTTATTTGAGCTGTTAATTCCAAGGATTCATTTTTTTGATCTTCATCTGCAGCTCCATAAAAATCGGGATGATATTGGCGACTTAAAACATAAAATTGCTTTTTCACTACCGATAAATCGGGGTAAAAACTCACTGGTATTTTATACAATTCAAAATAATTCATAAAGTAATAATCTAAAGAAAGGCTTCGAAAAGCTCAGCCTGACAAATCTCGTAATGCCATAACTCCGATTGTCTTAACTTGCACAAAACTACTACAATGCTTGTTATTGGATTGATAAAAGAAGGGAAAGTGCCATCCGATAACCGAGTTGCCCTTACACCTGCTCAATGCAAGTGGATTGTGAAAAATTTTGCAGATATAAAAATCATTGTACAACCTTCTTCCTTTAGATGCTATAAAGATGCTGAATACGAACAAGCTGGAATAAATATCTCTAATGATTTAAGCGATTGCAATCTTTTATTAGGAATTAAAGAAGTGCCAATTGAGCAATTAATTGCAAATAAACGATACATGTTTTTCTCTCATACCAAAAAAAAGCAGCTCAATAACCAAGGTTTAATGCAAGCAATGGTGGCTAAAAAAATCACGTTGATAGATTATGAATGTCTTGAACATAATGATGGTCAGCGTATTATAGGTTTTGGTTTTTTTGCAGGAATTGTTGGCGCTCATAACGGCATAATGGCTTTTGGTAAAAGGTCTGGTGCGTTTCATTTAGATAGAGTTCATCATGTAAAAGATTATAGAGAATTAATTCATACCTATTTTGGATTAAAACTACCGCCAATTAAAATTGCAGTAACAGGAAGTGGGAGAGTAGCTCATGGAATTGTAGAAGTAATGAATTTAATGGATGCACAAGAAGTAGAACCTGAAGATTATTTATCCAATCAATATGATTACCCAGTTTATATACAACTTAAAGGCAACAAATTATACGAACATAAAATAACGGGTAAATATTCTCGAGATCATTTTCATGATCATCCTGAAGAATATAATTGTTTGTTTAATAAATATTATGAGCATACAGATATTTTAATGAACGGTATTTACTGGACCAATGGAATGCCTCGGTTATTTGATTTTTTAGATATATACAAAAATAATTTCCGGATTAAAACTATTGCTGATATTACTGATGATAAAAATGGTAGTATACCCTGTAATTTAGGAGATGGAACTATTGAAGAACCTATTTACGGAGTGAATCAAATTAATGGTGAAAAAACAGCTCCATATATAGAAAATTCTATTGATGTAATGGCCGTTGGTAATCTGCCAAATGAACTTCCACGAGATGCAAGTAGGTATTTTGGAGAACAGTTGATTAAATATATTTTGAGTGATATTCATAATGGTGGATCTGCAATAATTGAACGAGCAACTATGCTTGATCAAGGGATTCTAACTAAAAATTATGAATACTTGACTGAATATGCAACAATTAAATAAATGAATTTTTATTTAAGTAAATCCTTTACCTCATTCAGTTTCATTAATGCTTCAACAGGAGTTAATCGATTGATATCTATGGCAGCAAGCATATTTCGGATATCATTAAATGTTTGAGAGTGGGCATCAAAAATTGATAATTGCATTTGTGGTACACCAACTTGTTTTAATATTTCAGTAGTACTTTCTTTTCCCTCTTCTTTTACATGCTGCTGTTCTAATTGCTTTAAAATAATATTAGCTCTATTTATTAATGAAGTTGGCATCCCCGCCATTTTTGCAACCTGTATTCCAAAACTATGTGTGCTTCCGCCAGGTTCCATCTTTCTTAAGAAAATAATTTTATTATTTATTTCTTTATGGGTAATATGGTAGTTCTTTACTCTTGGTAGTAAATTATCTAATTCATTTAACTCATGATAATGCGTTGCAAATAAAGTTTTTGGTTTGAAACTACTATTGTGAATAAATTCAACCATACTCCAAGCAATTGAAATACCATCATAAGTTGCTGTTCCTCTTCCTATTTCATCTAACAGAATTAAACTTCTGGCCGACATATTATTGATGATACTTGCAGTTTCGTTCATTTCTACCATAAATGTAGATTCACCTCCACTTAAGTTATCGGAAGCTCCAACACGTGTGAATATTTTATCAGTTAATGGAATACTTGCCGAAAGTGCTGGTACAAAACTTCCCATATGTGCCATTAATGTAATGATTGCAGTCTGCCTTAGCAATGCACTCTTGCCACTCATATTCGGCCCAGTTAAAATAATTATTTGTTGATCGTTAGGGTCTAGTATTATATCGTTAGCGATATAGGTTTCGCCGGCTTCTAAATTTTGTTCTATTACTGGATGCCTGCCTTCTTTAATTGCTAATTTTAATCCATCATGCATTAAAGGCTTTTTGTATTTGAACTGTATGGCATTGTTTGCAAAACAAATTAAACAATCTACTGTAGCTAAAACCTGGCCGTTTATTTGTATTGGAGCAATATAATCTTGTAACGTTTCTAATAGCTGATTATAAATTGCTAATTCTATTTGTAAAATTTTATCTTCAGCTCCTGTTATTTTTTCTTCATACTCTTTTAATTCAGGAGTAATATATCTTTCTGCATTTGATAGTGTTTGTTTACGAATCCAATCAGCTGGCACTTTGTTTTTATGCGAATTAGTTACTTCTAAATAATAACCAAAAACGTTGTTGAAACTTATTTTTAATGAATGAATGCCAGTTCTTTCTGCTTCTCTTTGTTGAATTTCTATTAAATATTCTTTACCTCCAGAAGCAATTTTTCTAAGTTGATCTAATTCATTATTAACTCCTGCTTTAATAACCCCGCCTTTGATAGCCAATACAGGCGGACTATCAACAATTTCCGTATTAATCTTTTCAACAATAAGCGGACAGTTATTTAAGGTATCAGATAATTTTTTGAAATATGGATTGGTGCTTTCCGAAAGTGCTTTTTTAATCAGCGCTGTTTGTTCTAATCCATTTGATAATTGTACTACTTCTCTTGGTGTAATTTTTTTGAGTGAAATTTTACTAACCAGCCTTTCTACATCTCCACAAAGTTTAATTCCCTGAATTATCTGAAGTGTAAGCTCTGTATAGAGAATTAAATTTTCGACTGCTATTAAACGTTCATTTATTTTTACAATATCATTTAATGGAAATACCATCCACCTTTTTAATAAACGAGCCCCCATTGGGCTTGATGTATTATCTAGAATTTGTAATAAACTAGTTTGTTGGTCATTGCCAGTTGGGAGAAGTTCTAAGTTTCTTATAGTGAATCTATCCATCCATAAAAAATCGTCACGTTCAATTCTTTGTAATCCTGTTATATGCTGAAGGTTAGGATGTTCCGTTTCTTTTAAATAATATAAAATTGCACCAGCAGCAACAATCGATTCCTTTAAACCATCTATGCCAAATCCTTTGAGAGAATGAGTTTGAAAATGTTTGAGTAAACTCTCGGTTGCAAAAGCTTCATCAAAAATCCAACTCTCCATAGTATAAGTGTAAAACTTTGTACCATAGGTTTCTTTAAATTGTTTTTGGTAATTCCTTTGAAAAATTACTTCGGCAGGTTTTAAACTTTGCAATAATTTATCGATATACTCTTCGTTACCTTGAGCTACATAAAACTCGCCAGTAGAAATATCGAGTAATGCAATGCCAGTTGATGTTTCTGTAAAGTGTAATGCTGCTAAAAAGTTATTGCTTTTGTATTCTAATAATTTGTCGTTTGTTGCAACTCCTGGAGTAACCATTTCGGTAACACCTCGCTTAACAATCCCTTTTGCCATTTTAGGATCTTCCAGTTGATCACAAATAGCAACTCTATATCCTGCTTTAACTAGTTTGTGTAAATAAGTGTCTAATGAATGATGAGGAAACCCTGCTAATTCACTCGAAGCAGCAGCCCCATTATTTCTTTTTGTAAGTGTTATGCCCAAAACCTTGGATGCGATTACAGCATCTTCTCCAAAAGTTTCATAAAAATCGCCCACTCTAAACAACAATATTGCATCCGGATATTTTTGCTTAATAGCCTTATGTTGTTGCATTAATGGAGTGTCGTTGCCAGATTTTGCCATTGGCAACAAATATAACAAAGCAAAGAGCCCCATTGAAGTGATGAGGCTCTTTGTGGAAAAAAATACTATAATCTTTAAAAAAACCTTGAAGGTTGAACTCTTGGTTTCGGCATTTCTTTTCTAGGAAGTTTTGCATCTCTTTGAGCTGCATTGTATACAAATGAAGCAACAATTGTAGCCATTTGTTTTAAGTCGGCTTCAATTAAATGGTCATATACATCCATATTACTATGGTGTGTTTTGGTATCATATTCAATTGGATCTTGAATAAACTGAAACCCAGGCAGACCAACTCCGTCGAATGATTGATGATCTGTACCACCTGTATTACTAATGGTTACAGTGCTTGCGCCTAAATCTTTAAAAGGAGCTAACCATTGAGTAAAAATATTTCTGCAAGCGTCATTTTCTTGTAAATAGATACCTCTAATTTTTCCTGTTCCATTATCAATATTAAAATAAGTAGAAAACTTTTCATGAGCAGGCAAAGGCTTCATGTCTGCAGGATCGGCAAATGTTTTCTTCACATATCCTCTAGAACCTAATAAACCCTCTTCCTCACCACTCCATAAGCCAATTCGTATTGTTCTTCTCGGTTCAGCACCAATTGTTTTTAATATGCGCATTACTTCCATCATTACAGCTGAACCTGATGCATTATCTGTTGCACCAGTTCCGGTTTGCCACGAATCGAGATGAGCACCAATCATTACCACTTCATCTTTTAATGCAGGATCTGTTCCAGGAATTTCTGCAATTACATTGTATCCCTGTAAGTCCTTAGATTGAAATTTAGTTTTTACATCTACATCCAATTTTATTGGTGCACCAGCTTTTGCTAATCTCAAAATGGTATTAAAATCTTCAATGCCAACTGCCATATCTAAAAAATTTTCTGGGTCAGTTGCTTTATATGTTCCACCGCCTTGGGCAAAAATCGTTCCATCATGGCTTCTAACTCCTCCTGAACTAATCATAGCAATAGCACCTTCCGATTTAGCCATTTCTTTTAATAAAATGGGTAATCTTTGTACTCCACGAAATAGTGCAATTTGTTGCATTTGACGGCGTTGTGATGCTGTATCAAAATCAACCGATATCTTAGGTGCCATTGTAACAGCAGCCATTTTATTTAGTTCTTCATCGGTATAACGAGCTGCATCTGTTTTAAAACTTTGCTTATAAGTAACCATTTGATCCATAATGATGATCTTACCTTTTAGTTTGCCTCTATAATTCTCTAATTCAGTAGTGTCTTTTGCAGCAATAACAATTACTTCAGCAGATTTTAATCCTCTTGTACCACTAGTCCAAGCTTTTGGATAAGCCAATAAAGGTTTATAGTATGGAGCAGTAATTGCCAAATAGCTTTTTTCTAATTCCCAACCTTTTCCAAATTCTCCCCATGGGTCAATTGTAGCATTTTGTATTCCCCAACCTGTTAATGTTTCTTTTGCATAATTTGCAGCGCGATTATATCCTGGCGAATTGGTAAGTCTGTTGCCACTCATATCGGTTAAATTAAAAGCAATATTCATCACTTTCGAATTTTCTAAACCTTCTTTTCTTATTTTTTGAACCATAGAAAGGTCTACTTTTTCTACTTGTGCCATTGATACAAATGGAATGACTAAGGCAAGTAATAAAGAATAAAGACTAATTTTTCTCATATACATATGTTTAATATTAGGGAATTAAATTAATCATTTTATTCAACATTTGAACGACCATTATTTGAATGGATGGATTTACCTTTGCGCAATGCGAAAGTGGAAAATGGATGAACTTGGACGGAAATCGGTAGAAGCATTTAAACAAGCTGGTAAAACCCCGGTTATAGTTGTATTAGATAATATTCGTAGTATGCACAATGTGGGTAGTATTTTTAGATCTGCAGATGCTTTTTTAATTCAAGCCATTTATTTGTGCGGGTATACTCCTCAGCCACCTCATAGAGATATTAATAAAACAGCATTAGGTGCAACTGAAACAGTAGAATGGAAATATTTTACTAAAACCGAAGAAGCATTAAATGAGCTTATGAAAGATCAATTTCATATTTATGCTATTGAACAAGTAGAAGGTAGTGTGTCTTTAGAGCATTTTAAATTTGAGCAATCAAAAATTGCTTTGGTTTTTGGAAATGAAGTTGATGGGGTATCTGATGAAGTGTTGGATTTGTGTAATGGCTGTATTGAAATTCCTCAATTTGGCTCCAAGCATTCATTAAATGTTTCTGTGGCTGCTGGTATTTTACTTTGGAAAGCGGCAGAAACTCAGTTATTGGAAATTAAAAATTCCTAGTTAAATAAGTATAGTATTTTAAAGTTCTAAAATTTTAATTCAAATTGGCTACAGTAAAAAATTATTTAAGTCTCGTAAAATTCTCGCATACTATTTTTGCACTGCCTTTTGCAATGATTGGTTTTTTTATTGCTGTGCCTAAAGCTATAGTTCCTAAAAGATATATAGATCTTACTCCACTTGGATCAATGCGAATCATAACAGAACCTTTTATACTTTGGAAACTATTATTGGTAATTATTTGTATGATTACAGCAAGAAGTGCAGCGATGGCATTCAACAGATACCTTGATAGACATTTTGATGCTAAGAACCCTCGAACAGCAATCCGCGAAATTCCTGCTGGAATTTTATCAGCTGAAAAAGCGCTGCTTTTTGTGATTATTAATTGCGTAGTTTTTATTATAACCACTTATTTTTTAAATACTAGTTGTTTTTATTTATCACCTATTGCTTTGTTAGTGATTTTATTTTACAGTTTCACCAAACGCTTTACAATACTTTGTCATCTTGTACTTGGATTAGGACTTTCACTCGCACCTATTGGAGCTTATTTAGCGGTTACTGGTATTTTTAATTGGCTACCTGTTTTATTTTCAATGGCCGTTATTTTTTGGGTAAGCGGTTTTGATATTATTTATGCAATGCAAGATGTTGATTTTGATCAATCACAAAAATTATATTCCATTCCTAGCGTTTTAGGTAAAACTAAGGGATTAAAAGTTTCTGAATTATTGCATTTTTTGAGTAGTATTTGTATTATGTCAGCAGGTTTAATAGGTTCTTTTCATTGGATTTATTGGATTGGAGTATTAGTATTTGTTGGGATGCTTATTTACCAGCATCTATTAGTTACTCCAACAGATTTGAGTAAAGTAAATATTGCTTTTATGACAGCTAATGGAATAGCAAGTGTTGTATTTGGTATTATAGTAATCACATCAGTTTTTTTAGAATTTGGTTGGTAAAATAAATAGATAAAGTGGCTAGAATTATTTGCATTGATTATGGTGGTAAAAGAACTGGATTAGCAGTAACAGATCCGTTGAAAATTATTGCAACTGCATTAACCACTATTCATTCCAAAGAATTAATTCCTTTCTTACAAGAATATGTTAAAAAAGAACAAGTAGAATTAATACTAATAGGGGAACCCCTCAATTTAGATGATTCGGCAACTCATGCTACGCCTTTGGTAGCTGCTGCTATTAAAAATTTGATAAAAGCATTCCCTCATATTCCTATTAAAAAGGTGGATGAACGATATACTTCAAAATTAGCTGTTAGGGCTATGATTGATATGGGGATGAAGAAAAAGGATCGACGTATAAAAGGCAATATCGATCAAATAGCTGCTACCATTATGCTTCAAGACTATCTACAGCAGACTAATTTATCTACTTTGTAAGTTAATTCTTTAGAGTTACTTTTGCATTTTAATCAAGCAATTTAAAGATGATTTTTCCAATAGTTGCCTACGGGGCGCCTGTACTACGTAAAGTGAGTAAACCAATAGATGCAGACTATAATGGGCTGAGTAAATTGTTAGATGATATGTGGGAAACGATGTATTACAGTAATGGAGTAGGGCTTGCAGCGCCTCAAATAAACAAGGATATCCGACTTTTTATTATTGATAGCATTCAGATATTTGAAAATATGGATGATGAAGAAAAAAAAGAATTTAAGGATGATATTGGTATTAAAAAGGTTTTTATAAATGCTGAAGTAATATCAACAGATGGAGAAGATTGGTCATACAATGAAGGATGCTTGAGTATTCCTAAAATTCGGGAAGATATTATGAGAGCAGAACGAGTTACCATTGCTTATTGCGATGAGCATTTTAATGATTTTACTGAAACATTTTCGGGTATAACTGCTAGAGTTATTTTGCACGAATACGATCATATAGAAGGCAAGTTATTTATTGATTACTTAAAGCCACTTCGCAAAAAAATGTTACAAGGGAAACTGAATGATATCAGTAAGGGGAAAACTAAAGTAGATTATAAAATGAGTTTTGCAAAATGATAAAACCCAGTTTTATTTTCTTATTTATTTTAGTAAGTGTAAAAACCATTTCACAGGATACTACTGTGATTATTGATGAAAAACGATTTACTTTATCGGAAGTAGTTGTAAGGAATAATTTAGATTATCGTTTTTTGCTTGAAAGGATAAAAGAAGATACCACTTTTTATAAAGCCTTCAGAAACCTGAGAATATTGGGTTACAGCTCTTATAACGATATTAAAATGTTGGATAAGCGAGGTGGTATTAAAGCTTCTTTGTTTAGTAAAACTAGACAGAATCATTTTGGCAATTGCAGATCGATGGATGTGCTAGAAGAAAAAATCACAGGTGATTTTTATGATGCTAAGAAAAAATTCAATTATACAACTCCTGAACTTTATGCAAGTTTGTTTTTTACGAAAGACACTATATGTGGCGAAAACAATATTGTAAAAGGAAAGAATAAAACCGTAACCAATAAAACAGGAATTGAAAAACACAAAGAGCAACTTAAAATGTTGTTCTTTAACCCTGGTAAAAAAATTACTGGGATCCCATTTATAGGTGATAAGCTAGATTTATATGATGAAAATGCGCATAAACTCTATGACTATAAGCTAGATATTCAAGAGTATAAAGGCGTTTTATGCTATCTTTTTTCAATTAATCCAAAGGAGGATTTAGGGATGTTTAAAAATGATCGAATTGTTGTAGACCAAATGGTCACATGGTTTGATATGAAAACATTGGAAGTGTTAGCTAGGAATTATTCTCTAAGTTATAAGGCTGGAGTGTATGATTTTGATGTGAGTATGGAAGTGGAGATGACTCGCATTGCCGACTTAATAGTACCCAAAACGCTCCGATACAAAGGTAATTGGGATGTGGTTTTTAAGAAAAGAGAGCGAGCTATTTTTACTGCTACTTTATTCGATTTTAAGCGGTAGTAACAATAAAAGTGTTTAAAAACAAAAAGCACTCGAAAGTGCTTTTTGAATAGGGCAGGGATTAAAAAAAATTACAAGCCAATTTTTCTGCCAGATAGGGTACGGGTTTTCTTATCACTTGTATTTACATCTGCTAACTTAATTACTAATTTTATATCTGCTACACTTCCAGTTGGGCCACTAGAAGCTTTATATATCGATCTTTCATATGGTACTTCTACAGTTCCATTATCCCAGTTATTTCCAGCAACAACAAACTTATCTTCGCCTTCAGCAGGTACAAATAAGAAGGAACTTCCTGTTTCGAAACTTACTCTAATCCCATTTAAATCAGCAGATTCAACTATGCCAGGAGTATAAGCGGGAATTACTATTTCATTAATTTTCTTTCCATTAATAAATCTTATTGTACCTGATGAAACTTCTGCTTTACCAGTGTCTAAATATCTGGTAAGAATTAGTTTTTGATCAGTATAAAATTGAACACGTTTTACGTCCACATTATAGGCAGCAAGTTTCATTTGTAATTCTCTTGAGAAAGTTACAAACTGACTTTTGTCAATTGCTGGGGCTGCTGGTGTATAGGCATTGGTTGCACTTTGCGGGGCACTGCTTTTAAAGTATCCTTTTGAACTTGAGCTTTTGCTACTTGAACAACTCGATAAAGCAATCCCTCCAATTAATACTAAGCCAATTAAATAATGATAAATTGTTTTCATTTTCTTTTATTTACTGATCTAGACAATAAGCAACAATTTTTTGCGTTTTATCACTGTATCCTCAGTTTAGCTGATTGGTGACCATACTAAAATATTGTTGGTTAATCTTTTGGTAATTCAGGGTATTGGATAACTCGGATGATTAAAATTCGACTATTTTTTCAAAGAATAATGAAATCTCTTTTCTTACAAAGTCATTATTTTGTTAATTGTTGGTTGTTGTTTTTTTAGGTATAATTTATAACTACTTGATTTTTAATACTTTATAAAAAATAATCCAATCCTTTTTTTGATTTATTTTATAGCTGAAAAATCTAACTTATTCAGTAAAATAACTACAAGTTTGTAGCGTTGCCATTTGAATTAGCAATATGCAGGTTTAGTTTTTGAATGAATTCATCCATCTTTTCGTATACTTCAATTAGGTTTTTCTTTTCTTTTTTCGATAATTGATGATAACTTCCTGAAACAGTACTTTTAAACCATTCCCATAGTAGATTTTTCCATTCTTCTGCACTCGCAAAATCTAATAGTTCAGTTATTTCGTTTGTTAATTTAGCTGATAGTTTACTGTCCATTTTTTAATAAATTATTTATTAATTGGTGCAGATGCTATTGCGATAATTGTGCATTAGGTTATTTGTTTTTTAATTGACACCGTTTAATAAAAACAAATTCAGGTATTTGCCGTATTGTTAAAAACAGCAATTTTTTCTTTTTTCGCAATAAGTTGTATGCAAGTTTATTTTTTAAGAAGAAATAATCAATTATTAATCGACTTTTTTCTAAAGTATTAATACCTAATGAGGTTATTAGATAGATTATATCAATATTTAGAGTGTAATGCTATTAGTGCATATGCATTTGAACATGCTTGCGGTTTATCTAATGGATATTTAGGAAAACAATTCAAAGGCAAGGGAAGTGTGGGGTCTGCAGTTTTGGTAAAAATTAAAAAACAATATCCAGAAATCAATGTACAATGGTTAATTACAGGTAAAGGCAACATGACTAATAAGTCATATATTCAATCAAATGATAATTTATCTTACAATGTAGAAGATAGTACTAGTAGTATTTTTCACCTGCAAATTGCTTTAATTGATGCATTAAAAAAACAAATTATTCATTTAGAACAAATTGTAGCCGATAAGGAATCAATTATTTATTTATTAGAAAAATCAAGTAGCATATAAATAACAAAACCCTCATTTGATTTTAAAATGAGGGTTTATATTGCTTTATTTAATAATTATTCCGCGTAAGAAGATACTGGTTCACAAGTACAAACTAAATTTCTATCACCGTGGGTATTATTTACTCTTGCTACACTCGGCCAAAATTTATTGTGAGTAACATAATATAATGGGAATGCAGCTTCTGATCTGCTGTAAGGATGATTCCATTCATCTGCACATATAATAGCTTGTGTATGTGGTGCATTCTTTAGTGGATTATCAACCTTATCTGACTTTCCTGTTTCAATTGCTTTTATTTCATCATAAATTGCAATTAATGCATCACAAAAACGATCTAGTTCGGCCTTGTCCTCACTCTCTGTAGGTTCAATCATTATTGTACCTGGAACTGGAAAACTCATTGTAGGAGCATGGAAACCATAATCGATCAATCGTTTTGCAACATCTTCTGCTTCAATTCCTGCTGATTGCTTAAATGGTCTTAAATCAACAATGAATTCATGTGCACATGTTCCATTTTTACCAGTATACAATATTGGATAATACTTTTCTAATCTTGCTTTCATGTAATTGGCATTTAAAATAGCATATTCTGTAGCCATTCTTATTCCATCTGCTCCTAACATTTTAATGTATCCATAACTGATCAACAAAATACTTGCTGAACCAAATGGAGCAGCACTTACTGCTAAATCACTTCTATCATATCCTAAAATATGTCCCGGTAAAAAAGGAGCTAATTTATCATTCACACAAATAGGCCCCATTCCTGGTCCTCCACCACCATGAGGTATTGCAAAAGTCTTGTGTAAATTAAGGTGACAAACATCAGCACCTATCATACCCGGACTAGTTAATCCTACCTGGGCATTCATATTTGCTCCGTCCATGTAAACCAATCCACCATTTTCATGAATGGTATTACAGATGTCTTTAATTGTCTCTTCAAATACACCATGTGTAGAAGGATAAGTAACCATTAATCCGCCTAAATTATTTTTGTGTTGAATTGCTTTGTTAGTTAAATCGGTCAGATCTATATTTCCTGCCTCGTCACATTTTACTACAACCACTTTAAACCCAGCCATTACAGCACTTGCAGGGTTTGTTCCATGAGCACTAATTGGTATTAATACAATATTCCTATGAATTTCATTTTTATTTTGATGATATGCTCTAATAGTTAATAGGCCTGCATATTCACCCTGCGCGCCACTGTTAGGTTGTAAACTACAAGCTGTAAATCCTGTTATTGTACATAAGTACTCATTTAATTCGGATAGAATTTGTTGATATCCTTCAGTTTGATTCAAAGGAACAAACGGATGTAATCCACCAAATTCTGGCCAACTTACAGGAATCATTTCTGAAGCCGCATTCAATTTCATAGTACAACTACCTAAGCTAATCATACTTGTGTTTAGAGATAGATCTTTATTCTCTAATTGTTTTATATAACGCATCATCTGACTTTCACTATGATGGGTATTAAACACTGGATGAGTTAGATATTTGCTGGATCTTTTAAAAGTTGTTGGAATGCTATTTTCAGCATTTAAAATTGTTTCGATAGTTATTTTTTTTCCAGTACTTTTTTCAGTTACAACTTCAAATACTTGTAAAATAGTGTTAGCAGCTTCTATTGAGGTAGTTTCATCAATACTTATTCCAATAGATCCATCTTCAAAATACCTAAAATTGCTATGGTATTGTTCTGCAGCCGTTTTCACTTTTTTAGCATCAATTCCAGCTATATGAAGTGTATCAAAGAAATTGGTGTTTAACTGTTTCAGTCCAATTGAAGTTAATGATGCTGCAATTGCAGATGCAATTGAGTGAATTCTTTCTGCTATATTTTTTAATCCCTCCGGACCATGATAAACTGCATACATAGCAGCCATATTGGCCAACAGAGCCTGTGCAGTACAGATGTTTGACGTTGCTTTTTCCCGCTTGATATGTTGCTCTCTAGTTTGCAATGCCATACGCAATGCACGGTTACCTTGTGCATCAATACTTACACCAATTAATCTTCCCGGCATGCCTCTTTTAAAATCATCATTTGTTGCAAAAAATGCAGCATGTGGTCCACCATATCCCATAGGAACGCCAAAACGTTGAGCTGATCCTACAGCAACATCGGCACCTAATTCACCAGGAGGAGTTAACATAGTAAGTGCTAATAAGTCTGTTGCCATAATTATATAGCCACTTGAATCATGCACTTTTTTAATGAATGCTTGATAGTCTTCTATAGAACCATTGTTAGCAGGATATTGCAGTATTGCTCCAAAAAATGTTTCATCAATTTTGGCTTGTTGGTAATCTCCATTTACTAATTCAATTCCAATAGGGGCTGCTCTAGTAATTAGTACTTGTTTTGTTTGAGGAAAAATATTTTCATCAACAAAAAACTTTGGTTTAGTAACTACATCTGTTTTATTAACTTGATGAAATAACATTGCCATCGCTTCAGCTGCTGCAGTTGCTTCATCTAATAAAGAAGCGTTGGCCATAGGCAACCCAGTAAGGTCTGTTACCATTGTTTGAAAGTTCAACAGACTTTCTAATCTACCTTGAGAAATCTCAGCTTGATAGGGAGTATATTGAGTGTACCATCCTGGGTTCTCAAAAATGGTTCTTAAAATTACACTTGGCGTAATAGTACCGTAATAACCCTGACCAATATAATTATTATAAACCTTGTTTTTGGCAGCAACTAATTTTAGTTGGTTCAGGTATTCAAACTCGCTTATAGCGGCTGGTATAGATAAATTAGATTTAATTCTTATGCTATCAGGTATAGTTTTACCAATAAGTGATTCAATATTGGCTTCTTTAATTGTTTCTAACATGCCACTTAGTTCTTGCTGATTTGGCCCGATATGGCGTTGCTGGAATTGGGATGATTGTTGCTCAAATAAGTTCATATGTAAATCTTATATTTTAAGTGCCGCAAAGGTACGATGATGTAACAAAATATTATTCATTTTGTTGATAGTGGGGAAAGCTTGTGAAGTTTTATTTAGACTGTTTCTGTTCTATTTCTCTCAGTTGAGCGCTCGTTTTCCTGCTCCCATCATGACTCCATCCTGGAGGACCAAATAAGTACCAAAATCTGTATTTCAATGAAATATTTGGCTGAACTATATCTTTAAAAATTGACTCCCATTCGTGAAATATCAATTTAATGGGATTATTCGTTTGAATATTCTTGGTTAGTCCATATTGTATCGGTTCATAATCTTTTGAAGCTTTTTCAGGCTGAAAAGTGCCAAAAAGCTTATCCCAAATAATTAAGAACATACCCATGTTTTTATCGAGGTAAAGAGGATTAGAACCATGATGTACACGATGGTGAGAAGGAGTAACTAAAATATATTCAAGCCATCCCATTTTATGAATTTGTTCTGTATGTATAAAGATGCCCCAAATTTGTGTTGCTGCATAAACGAATAAAATATCGATTGGCTTAAAACCTAATAATGCCAATGGGATAAAATAAATAAAGCGATAAAGTGGCTGGAATACTGAAGACCTGAATCCAACAGTAAAATTCATCAACATACTACTATGATGAGTTACGTGAACAGCCCAAAAAAGTCTGATTTCATGATCGAATCGATGTAGCCAGTAGTAAACAAAATCTTCGGCAATAAACAATGCTATCCAATAAACAACAGCTTCATTTATAGATAATAATGAATTTAAATAAAAGAACTGTAAAATGGCCATATACATTAATCTGAAAATTAGATCAATGCCTCCATTTAAAATCATTAAGTAAACATTGCTTATTGTATCTTTAAATGTATATGTTTTGCGATGTTGCAAATGGGAGAGAACCAATTCTGCACCAATAATAAGAAGATATAAAGGTGTAGCAATTAAAATAAGCCATTGTTCTCTGATTGAATCCATAATTTTGCTACTAATCTTAGATTCAAAATTAAACCAAGCATTTCAATTTTATTTTTTTATTACATTAAATTATACAAGTGGCAGAAGATTTATTATACAATTGGGAGAAAAAAAGTACGGAACATCAAAAGCTATACAAGAACTGGCTTAGCAGGGCCGATAAAAAGAAAGTACTGAAAGTATTGCCCGACTTGCATGAAGCAGCATTTGAGCAAATAGATTGTTTAAAATGCGCCAATTGCTGTAAAAATTATTCGCCCAGATTTAAAATGCCTGATATAAAAAGAATCAGTAAGCACCTTAATATGAAGGAGACTGCTTTTATTGACACCTATCTTTCGATGGATGCTGAAGGAGATTATGTTGTTAAGTCTACGCCCTGTCCTTTTTTAGGTGAAGATAATTTTTGTACCATATATGAAAAAAGGCCCTCCGACTGTCATCGATTTCCTTATACAGATGAAGATGTGTTTCTAAAGCGACCAGTGATTACTTTAAAAAATTCCAGTTTTTGTCCAGCAGTATATTTCGTTTTAGAAAAATTAATTAAGTCGTAGTAAGTTCATCATAAGCAGCTATTAAACTTCTTTCTGCACCTGCGGCTTTCCAACTTATACCAGGGATCTCTTTATTTTTAATAATTTCATCTTTCAATTTCCCAGCTTTTATTTCACCTCCTACAAAAGCCAACAACTTTTGTAAATATTCTTCAAAAGCAATAATATCTTGTTTATTACCAGTTACTTTTTCAGGATCAGCAGCATGCCCAAAAATGAAAATAGTATCATTGTCAAAATGGTTTCTTGTTTTTTGTAATACAGTAATCCAGCTTTTAATTGAAGCACCAGCAGATCGGTCTATAAATGGATGTATTTGATTAAAAAGTAAATCACCCATATGCGCAACATTTGCATGTTCAAAATGGATTATCGCATCACCATTTGTATGGGCAGGGCCAAAATAATGAGCTTTTATTTTTTCTTTACCAGCTTTTTGTTTCCAAGTTTTGCCAAATGTAATATCCTGGTATAATTGCTTATCAGCCATTTTAGCTTCTGTTACACGCTTGTAATTTATTAAACAATTTTCATGGCCAACTACATGCTCAACAATACCTTTAAATGAAATATTCCCACCTGTATGATCTCCATGATGATGGGTATTGATCAATAATTTGAAAGGAAGTTCACTATTTTTTTTCAGCTCATCAATCAAATGCTTGGATTGATCTGGAAATTGAGAATCAACAACTACAAAGCCATCTTTAGATTGATAAAAACCGATAGTTCCTCCTCGTTCAGAAAAAATACCAATATCGCCTCTTAGCATTTTTATTTTGAACGGAGGTTGTTGAAATAATGCACCAAAAATATTTTTTGAAGACAATGAAATTGCTCCAACAGTTAAACTTGTGTTGCGAATAAATGATCTGCGTTGCATATTTTTTATTTTTTTTATATATATTAATACTCCATTTTTCTTAAAGTTGGAGCTTTAAACCAAGTAGAAGTTACCACTAAAATTGTCATACATCCACCAAAAATTACAGAAGGGATAACCCCTAACAATTTAGCTGCCATTCCACTTTCAAATTGCCCTAGTTCATTACTACTATTAATAAACATAGAATTAACGCTCATTACCCTTCCTCTCATATGATCTGGAGTTTTCATTTGTACAATTGTTCCTCTAACTATCATACTAATTCCATCTAATATTCCGCTCAAAACTAATACAGCAAATGATAACCAAAACAATTTTGACAAAGCAAAAATAATGATACAAACTCCAAACCCTCCAACTGCAAATAACAATTTTTTTCCTTGGCCCGATCTTAATGGATAAAAAGTTAGAACCACTATAATTATAATTGCACCAATATCTGCTGCTGCATTAAGCCATCCAAAACCAACGGCGCCTACATTTAATATATCTTTTGCAAAAACTGGTATCATTGCCACAGCCCCTCCAAAAAAAACTGCAAATAAATCAAGTGATAGTGACCCAAATAATTCTTTGGTTTGATACACATATATTAGTCCCTCTTTTACACTGTCTAAACCTGTTTTTACACCTCTTTCATTTAATGGAGGTTTTGATTTTAATCGGTTTAAAAATAATAATCCAATTAAAATCATGCAACTGATGATAAGTAATGAGTTGGTATTACCAATGAAAGCTATTAAAAAACCAACTGTAGCATGCCCCGAAACAGAAGCTGATAACCATATTCCTTGGTTCCATGTTGTTGCATTTTGCAAATGATTTTTGGGTACAATACTTGCTAACATAGTTCCAAAAGTAGGACCAGTAAAAGCTCTTATTATTCCAGTTAAAAAAATGATAATATAAATACTAAAAGCAATCCAATTTTTGCTCAATTGCGAAGCACTAAATTTAGTTGATAACAGTAATAATAAAAGTGCGCAAGCCAAATAAAAACTAATGCCTTTTAATAAGAGCTTTCTTTTCTCACTAATGTCTATAATATATCCTGCATAAAGAGAAAGTGAAACTGCCGGAATAACTTCAGATAATCCAATGAGCCCAATAGCGAATGGTTCATTGGTTAATTCATAAATCCACCAACCTACCAAAGTACCCAACATTCTTAATCCCATGATGAATGAAAATCTACCGAACATTAAATGCCTAAATTCTGCAATTCTCATTGCCGCAAATGGATCTGATTTTGGTTTAGTTAAATTCAAATTATTCTAATTGTTATGGTAAAGTAAAATAATGTTGTCCATCTTCATAATCATTTTCAAGCGCGTCTAAAACAACTTTTAAATGAGCTTCATTTCCTTCAAAATCGGCATTGCTGGCATCAATAAACAATGTTTTTATATTATGATGCTTTATATAGTTGGTATAAGTTTCTTGAATATTAAATAAATACTCATCAGGTATCTTTTGTTCAAATGATCTATTTCTTTTTTTGATATTCTGTTGTAGTTTATTTACAGGGGCATGCAAATAGATTAAAATATCCGGAAATACTAATTGCTGGTGAATCATTTCAAATAATTTCTGATATAACCTGAACTCTTCCTCAGGTAAATTAACTTTAGCAAAAAGCAAGCATTTAGTAAATAAATAATCTGAAACAGTAATTGACTGAAATAGTTCTTTTGTGTGAACCATATCTTTCAATT
>JBKJQV010000361.1:0-4896 GCA_046593815.1 Sediminibacterium sp.
ATAAAGGAGAAATAGTTGGATTTTTAGGTCCAAATGGTGCTGGAAAAAGCACTACCCTAAAAATTATAACAGGTTATTTGGCCGCAACAATTGGAACAGTTAAAGTTGCAGGATTAGATATTACAACTCATCCGATTGAGTGCAAACAAAAAATTGGGTATCTGCCTGAATCTAATCCCTTGTACCTCGATATGTATGTAAAAGAGTACCTGAATTTTATTGCAGGGGTTCATAAAGTAAAGTCGTTTGGTGATATTATTGAAAAAGTAGGATTACAAATTGAACAAAACAAAAAAATTACACAATTATCAAAAGGATACAAACAGCGTGTAGGATTGGCTGCTGCGCTTATTCATCAGCCAGAAGTATTAATTTTAGATGAGCCAACAAGTGGTTTAGACCCTAATCAAATTATAGAAATAAGAAATTTAATTAAAGAACAAGGAAAAGACAAAACAGTTTTGTTTTCGAGCCATATTTTACAAGAAGTAACAGCAATTTGTAACAGAATCATTATTATTAATAAAGGAACAATTGTTGCCAATGATACTCTAGAAAACCTCACTAAAAACGGTAGTTTAGAGTCTGTTTTTAGTAAGTTAACAGCCCTTTAAGTGTATAAACTACATATTGCTTATCTTAGCAACCTGTTGCGAGTTACGCGTTTCGGGTTAAATATGTAATAACTCGTCACACTCAACTTAAAACTCGTAACCCGTCACTAAAAAAAATAAACAATTAAACCAAATGAGTTACATTATTGAAGTACATGCAAGACAAATTTTAGACAGTCGCGGTAATCCAACCGTTGAAGTAGATGTTTTAACGGATGATGGAGCTACCGGCAGAGCAGCAGTTCCTAGCGGAGCTAGCACTGGTATTCATGAAGCGGCTGAACTACGTGATAACGATAAGAAAAAATATGTTGGCAAGGGTGTTTTGAAAGCAGTTAAAAATGTAAATGATATTATAGCCGAAGAATTGATTGGTTTTGATGTAGCTCAACAAGCTGCTATTGATGAAGCCATGATAGAATTAGATGGCACTCCTAATAAAAGTAAACTAGGTGCAAATGCAATATTAGCAGTAAGTATGGCTGTGGCTAAGGCTGCGGCTGATGAGGCTGACTTGCCTTTGTATCGGTACATTGGTGGTACCAATGCTAAAACATTGCCAATTCCAATGATGAACATTCTTAATGGCGGTGCTCATGCCGATAATAAAATTGATTTTCAAGAATTTATGGTAATGCCAATAGGTGCAACTTCTTTCAGCGAAGGATTGCGTTGGGGAGTTGAAATTTTTCATACCCTTAAGGGTGTTTTAAAGAAAAAAGGATTTAGTACCAATGTAGGTGATGAAGGTGGTTTTGCTCCAAATATTCAAAGCAATGAAGAAGCAATTGAAACCGTATTAGAAGCAATACAAGCTGCCGGTTATAAAACAGGATCTCAGATTGTGATAGCAATGGATGCTGCCAATAGCGAATTGTGGGATGCTAAAAAGAAAAAATACGTTTTTCATAAAAGTAGTGGAAAAGCAATGAGTAGTGATGAGCTAGTGAAATACTGGGAAAAATGGGTAAAACAATATCCAATTTTATCTATTGAAGATGGAATGGCAGAAGATGATTGGAATGGCTGGAAAGCATTAACAGAAGCGGTTGGAAGCAAATGTCAGTTAGTAGGTGACGATTTATTCGTAACCAATGTTGATCGATTACAACAAGGAATTGATAAAAAAATTGCAAATGGTTTATTGGTTAAAGTAAACCAAATTGGCACTATAACTGAAACTATTAACGCAGTTACATTGGCTCAACACAATGGATATAATACCATTATGAGTCATAGAAGCGGTGAAACAGAAGATACAACAATTGCAGACTTAGCTGTTGCCTTAAATTGCGGACAAATTAAAACAGGTTCTGCATCAAGAAGCGATCGTATGGCTAAATACAATCAGTTAATTAGGATCGAAGAAATGCTAGGATCAACTGGTGTTTACCCAAAAGGGAAAATAAAATTTGGTACTAAATAGTATACACACAGTTGTGTATTAAATATTGATTGGTCAATAAAGGTTAATGATTACTTTTATTGACCAATATTTTTTAGAAATAGTTCATGAGAAAGTTAGCTAAAGTAATTACCAATAAATATTTCATAGCCGCCATATTTTTTATTGTTTGGATGTTGTTTATTGACCAGCGCGATTACTTTCAACAGAAAGAGAGACGAGATGAATTGCAAAAACTAGAGCAGAAAAAAGCATACTACCAGCAAGAGATTAATAAAACCCGCAAAGAATTAGGAGATTTACAGCATAGTCCCGCAGCTCTAGAAAAATATGCTCGTGAAAGATATTTAATGAAAAAAGATGGAGAAGATATTTTTATAGTTGAAGATTCTTTATCACTCAAAAAATAAAATTCTACAAAGAACGTTGGGCATAGAAATAACTAATTTAACATAATTAGTTACAATATAATATACATCACCTCGTTTTAAAGAAACGCCGTATCCTCTTATTAACGCAGATAAACTGCATATGAAAAAATTTAAAGAAGAGGAACTGATTATGTACGTATATAAAGATTGCCCACCTGCATTAACTGCCGCTATAAACAAAGCTATAAAAGAAGATGAGAATTTAAAAGATCAGGTTGAAACTCTAAAGAGGTCTATTGAACAGCTTGATAAACTCCAACTAATTTCTCCATCCAAAAAATCTATTAAAGCAATAATGGATTACGCTGCATTGAGTTTAAAGAAAGATAATTAATTTTATGGATGACCAAGAAAGAGCGCTATCAGGAAGTAATTAACTACTTTCTAGAAAAAACCCCAATTGCTGAAACAGAACTTCTTTATGATAATCCTTTTCAATTATTAGTAGCGGTAATTCTTTCAGCTCAATGCACCGATAAAAGGGTAAATATTACTACACCTAGTATTTTTAAAAAGTATCCTACACCACAAAAAATGGCGAAAGCAACATTTGATGAGCTTTTCCCATTTATAAAAAGTATTTCATATCCTAATAATAAAACCAAGCATTTAATTGGAATGTCTAATATGCTATTAGAGCATTTTGGAGGAGAAGTTCCAATGACAGTAGAAGAGTTAGTAAAACTACCTGGGGTTGGTAGAAAAACGGCTAACGTTATTACTAGTGTAATTGACGAACAACCAAATATGGCGGTTGATACGCATGTATACAGAGTAAGTCATCGTATAGGTTTGGTAAGTAAAAAAGCAACTACCCCATTAGCAGTAGAAAAAGAGTTGATTAAATTTATTCCAACAGAATATGTTCACCGCGCACATCATTGGCTCATATTACATGGGAGATATACCTGTGTTGCAAGGAGCCCAAAATGTAGCGAATGTGGAATAAGTGAAATTTGCAAATTCAATTTACAAAAACTTACTAAGAAACCATTTTAGTAATTGCATCAACCAACTCACCTTTGGTAATAGGAATACCCATGATTTTATTATAGGCTTTTGCATCAACCATATAAACATCACGAATAATTTTTACTAATTGACCGTTGTTAATTTCTGGTATTAACACTTGATCAAAGTTTTTGATGATCTCTCCTAAATTTTTAGGGAAAGGTCGCATGTAACGAATATGAGCATGACTTACTGCATGGCCTTTGGCTTGCACATCTAAAACCGCACTTTTAATTGCTCCGTAAGTAGAGCCCCATCCTAATACCAAAACCTTACCTTTTTCAAGACCACTATCAATTTTTTGTAAAGGAATATATTCAGCAATTAAATCAACCTTAGCTTGACGCGTTTTTACCATGTGCTGGTGATTCTCAGCTTCATAACTAATATTACCAGTAATATCTTGCTTTTCTAATCCACCTACACGATGTTCCAACCCAGGCGTACCTGGTATTGCCCAAGGACGTGCTAACTTTTCATTTCTTTTATAAGACAAGAATTTTTCTTCGCCTTCATCTAATCCTTGCTTGAATTTTACTTCAATAGGTTGCAAATCGGCCGACTGTGGAAACTTCCAAGGCTCAGCACCATTGGCAATATATCCATCACTCAATAAAATTACTGGCGTCATGTGTTGCACAGCTATTCTTACAGCTTCATAGGCAACATCAAAACAATCGCTTGGAGTTGCTGTTGAAATTATTGGCATAGGGCACTCACCATTTCTGCCATAATAAGCCTGCATTAAATCGCTCTGTTCTGTTTTTGTCGGCAAGCCTGTGCTTGGTCCACCACGCTGTACATTTATGATGAGCAAAGGTATTTCCAGCATTACTGCAAGCCCCATTGCCTCTGTCTTTAAAGCCATACCCGGACCACTAGTTGTAGTAAGACCAAGCAAGCCACCATAGCTTGCACCAATGGCTGCGGTTATTGCAGCAATTTCATCTTCAGCCTGAAAAGTTTTTACACCAAAAGCCTTGTGTCTGCTGAGTTCATGCAAAATATCAGAGGCTGGCGTAATAGGATACGAACCCAAAAATAATTGCAATCCGCTTTTTTGTGAAGCTGCTATAAGCCCGTAGCTGAGTGCTTGGTTCCCCATCATGGAACGATACGTACCAGGATCCATAATCGCTTTTTGCACGGAGTAACGAGCCGAAAAAGTTTCGGTTGTATCGCCAAAATTATAACCACTTTGTAGTGCCTTTACGTTGCTCTCCAGTATTTCAGGTTTTTTACCAAATTTTTCTGTAAGAAACTGTATGGTATTGTCCATGCTGCGGTTGTACATCCAATATAAAAAGCCAAGTACAAACATATTCTTTGCACGGTCCTTTTCTTTGGTGCCCATGGTTATGTCCTTCAATGCCTCACGCGTCATTTTGGTGACATCCATTTTTATTACTTCGTAACCGTCAAGACTATGATCTTC
>JBKJQV010000100.1:0-4014 GCA_046593815.1 Sediminibacterium sp.
TTAAAGCAAGTAGAAATACATGCGTACTCGCTAGGGGTAAAAACACACACCACCATTGATGCTGTTAAAGGATATTATGACAGCATTATAAAATATTTAATTTTTGGAAATGTTTTAAAAAATAATACTTACCCATTGAGTGTTAGTGCCGAAAGATTAAGTCAAGCTGTTCAAATAGCAGAGCATGCTCAAAAGCTTGGTGCTACTGCAGTTGCGCATGGTAGTACTGGTGCTGGAAATGACCAAGTTCGATTTGATATGATTTTTAATATCATGATTCCTGGAGTTGAAATCATTACCCCTATTAGAGATCTTAAATTAAGTAGAGAAGAAGAAATTAACTATCTCAAAGAACGAAATGTGCAAATGAATTTTGAAAAAGCTGCTTATTCCATTAATAGGGGATTATGGGGAACAAGCGTTGGAGGAAAAGAAACATTGCAATCAAAAGGCTTATTACCGGAAAGCGCTTGGCCTACTCAAATAACAAAATTTGATAATGAAGAATTGGTTATTGATTTTGAAAAAGGAGAGATTAAAAAAGTGAATGGAAAATTATTTATCCATCCAACTGAAGCTATTCAATTTATTCAATCAATTGCTGGTCCATTCGGTATTGGAAGAGATATACATGTAGGCGATACTATTATTGGAATAAAAGGAAGAGTAGGTTTTGAAGCCGCTGCCCCAATGGTTATTTTAAAAGCGCATCATGCTTTAGAAAAACATGTATTAACTAAATGGCAACTTAGTTGGAAAGATCAACTTGCTCAATTTTATGGTAATTGGTTGCATGAAGGACAAATTATGGATCCAGTTATGCGCGACATAGAAGCCTTTTTTGAGCAGTCTCAAGCACAAGTAACTGGAACCGTTTTTTTGCAATTAATGCCTTATCGTTTTCAAATAATTGGAATTGAATCTCCTTTCGATTTAATGAGTAGTAAATTTGGGAAATATGGTGAGATGAATACTGGCTGGTCTGGAGATGATGTTAGAGGGTTTTCTAAAATATTTGGTAATCAAACAGCTATTTATCATAATATCAAATCTTCTCAATAATGTTAAAAGTAGGTATTGTTGGCGGTGCGGGTTATACAGGCGGTGAGCTAATTAGACTATTATTAAATCACCCAGAAGTAAAAATTTCATTTGTACATAGTGGTAGCAATACAGGAAACCCATTATATCAAGTTCATACTGATTTAATTGGAGAAACTAATTTAAATTTTACCAGTGAATTAAGCAGTGATATAGATCTGCTTTTTTTATGTGTTGGGCATGGCGATGCTCGTAAATTTTTGACCGAAAATACTATTGATCAAAGAATCAAAATCATTGACCTTTCACAAGATTTTAGATTAAATACAAATTCAAAATTCGAAGGAAGAAATTTCGTTTATGGTTTACCAGAATTAAATAAAGAAGCAATTATTACAGCTAATAATATTGCCAATCCTGGTTGTTTTGCCACTGCAATACAACTAGGACTCTTGCCCTTGGCCTCAATTGGAATAATTGGGGATGTTTATACAACAGGTATTACTGGCGCTACTGGCGCTGGGCAAGGATTAAGTAATACTTCACATTTTAGTTGGCGAGCTAATAATATTCAAGCATATAAATCTTTAGCTCATCAACATATTAATGAAATAACTCAATCAATTAATCAGTTGCAAAATGAAGATCAATTGCAAGTGGGCGGTGAAGGTCAAGGAGTTCATTTTGTTCCTTGGAGAGGAGATTTTACAAGAGGTATTTATGTAAGCTCAATTATAGATTGTGGATTGCCACTAGAAGAAGTAAAAAAAACATACAAACAGTTTTATGAAAACGCTTTATTTACTTTAGTTAGCGAAAAAATGATCGATTTAAAGCAAGTAGTTAATACCAATAAGTGTTTAATACATTTAGAAAAGCATGGAAACAAGTTAGTGGTGCATAGTGTAATCGATAATTTATTGAAAGGAGCTAGTGGTCAAGCAGTACAAAACATGAACTTATTATTTGGGATTGAAGAAACAACCGGACTTAAATTAAAAGCGAATTATTTTTAGTAATATGAAATTATTTGATGTTTATCCAGTTAATAATATTGCTATTACAAGAGCATTGGGTTCTTATGTTTGGGACCAAAACGGCGTACAGTATTTAGATATGTATGGTGGTCATGCAGTTATAAGTATAGGGCATACTCATCCACATTGGGTTAAACGAATTGAAGAACAACTAGAAAAAATTGCATTTTATTCTAATTCAATCATTATTCCAATTCAACAGCAATTGGCTGATAAATTAGCACAAGTGAGTGGAAAGGATGACTTCCAATTATTTTTATGTAATAGTGGAGCAGAAGCAAATGAAAATGCGTTGAAATTGGCTTCATTTCATACTGGAAGAAGAAAGATTATTTCTTTTAGCAAATCTTTTCATGGAAGAACTTCTTTAGCTGTTGCGGCAACTGATAATCCTTCTATTATTGCTCCAGTAAATGAGACAGATAATATTATTTTTCTACCCTTTAATGATGAACAAGCTTTAAGCAAATACTTCCAATCAAATGAAGATTCTATTGCGGCTGTAATAATTGAGGGTATACAAGGAGTGGGTGGAATTAATATTGCAACAGATAGTTTCCTTCAATTAATTAGAAGACTATGCAACGATAATGGAGCCGTTTATATTGCTGATAGTGTTCAGTGTGGTTATGGAAGGAGCGGTCAATTTTTTGCGCATGATGCTGCGGGCGTTCAAGCAGATATTTATTCAATGGCAAAGGGTATGGGTAATGGATTCCCTATTGGAGGCATTTTAATAGCTCCACATATTAAACCCAAGCACTTTATGTTGGGAACTACTTTTGGAGGAAACCATCTTGCATGTGCAGCAGCATTAGCGGTGTTGGAAGTAATAGAACAGGAGAATCTCATTAGCATGGCTAAGCAAATAGGCATGTATATCATGAATCAATTAAAATCGATTGAGGGAATTGAAAATGTAAGAGGTAAGGGATTAATGATTGGATTTGATGTTCCAGAAAATTTGAAAGGATTAAAGAAAAAATTATTAGAAGATCATAAGGTATTTACAGGTGAAGCAAAGCCAAATGTAATTCGTTTGCTTCCTTCATTAGCGTTAAGTCGCAAACAGGCGGATGAATTTTTAGATGCATTAAAAGAATCTATTGTTGAACTTCAACAAAATACTTGATAAATTATGAAACAGTTCATTTCTGTAAATGATGTAACTAATATCAACAGCTTGGTTGAGCAATCACTTGCTTACAAGCTTAATCCATTAAAGGATCAACATTTAGGAAAAGGCAAAAGAATTGGACTGCTGTTTTTAAATCCAAGTTTGCGAACAAGATTAAGCACACAAGTTGCAGCTTCTAATCTTGGAATGGAAGCAATTATTTTTAATGTTGACAAAGAAGGTTGGGCCTTGGAGTTTGAAGAAGGTGCCATTATGAGTGGAAATACTGTTGAGCATATTAAAGATGCTGCTCCAATATTAGGTCAGTATTTTGATATTTTAGCAATTCGTACTTACCCGTCCTTAAAAAATCGTGAAGATGATTATAGCGAGATGTTCATCAATCAATTTATTAAATATGCTGGTGTTCCGGTAGTAAGTTTGGAGAGTGCTACACTTCATCCACTTCAGTCACTAACAGATATTATTACCATTCGAGAAAGTATGTTAAGCTCTCCAATAAAAGCAGGACGAAAACCTAAAGTTGTTTTAACCTGGGCACCCCATGTAAAGCCACTTCCACAATGTGTTGCCAATAGTTTTGCTCAATGGATTAATGCTTGGGGTGAGGCTGAGTTTGTAATAACGCATCCTAAAGATTATGAGTTATCTGTCGAATTCACAAATGGAGCTTCAATTACACATAATCAAGACGAGGCATTAAAGGACGCTGATTTTGTTTATGTAAAAAACTGGAGTACTTATACCGATTATGGAAAAGTTTATGAGAATGATCCATCTTGGATGATGACTAACGAA
>JBKJQV010000228.1:0-7420 GCA_046593815.1 Sediminibacterium sp.
GAGAGATCTCACCTCGGTTTTTAGTTCATCTATCAACTCCATATTTACTTCCGAAAAATTATTTACAAAATTCAACGGATTTTGAATTTCATGCGCAATGCCAGCAGTGAGTTCTCCAAGCGAAGCCATTTTTTCTGATTGAATGAGTTGAGTTTGGGTAGATTTAAGTGTTTCGATAGATTCTTGTAATTCTTTGGTTCTTTTATTTACCTCACTTTCTAGCCAACTATTTTTTTCTCTTTCTACTCTCGTTCTCCATTGAACTATAAGTAAAATGGTTGCTATAATCAATAACGCACATAAAATTTTAAACCATATTGTTTGATAAAAAAATGCCTCAACTGTAAATTCAATTACTGCTGGTGCTGCACACCAAACACCATCATTATTGCTAGCCTTAATTTCAAATCGATAATTGCCCGGCTCAAGGTTGGTATAGATTGCACGATTGTCTCCGGTGGAATGTATCCAATCTTTATCTTGACCAATCAATCTAAAATAAACTTGATTTTTATCTGGCGAAATAAAACTCAATGCACTGTAATCAAATATATAGCGGTGACTACCAGGAGCTATTGTATTTTTTTGTTTTGCAAAAAATAAAGAATCATCAACCCTTAATTGATTAATTGATACCAATGGTGGAACAAGATTGGTAGAAAGACTATCTGGATTTATTTCAACCAACCCTCCAATTCCTACAACATATAATTTCCCATCACTTCCAACAATAGAATGCCTTGCACCAACACATTGACGATTGTTCATTCCATCTGCTTCATCTATAACTTTCCAATTAATTGTTGCATTATTATTTTTTGAATATGCTTCAATTTGTTCATAAGAAGCATGTAATACACCTTTATTAGATGGTAACCACCATTCTCCTTTTTTATCGGGCAAAATACCGAAAATAGCCGGATCCACTAAACCAGATGCTACACCAATAATTGTTGCTTTGCCCTTTACCCATTTTACCAACCCTTTTGCAGTAGCAAACCAAATATCTCCGTTGGATAATTCAATTGCATTAAAAATGGCGATACCGGGTACGCCGTTAAAAAGATCAAGTTGTTTTACGTTACCCTTTTTATCAATAATCATAGCACCAGTTCTATAGGTAGTTGCCAATAAAGAACTATCTTTTAACTGATGCAATGAACTAAAATAGGTGGTTTTAAAATTTGCATTAGGTATAGATAACATTTTTAATGTTGAGTTACCTTCAATAACACCAATACCTGTAAAACCAATGGCTATATATATTTTACCATCAATACCTTCTTCTATAAACCTAACTTGGTTTGGTGTAGTGAAATTTATTTCGCCTGATTGGTTGTATCGTATGATTCCTCTTTGATGCCCTAACCAAACATTTCCTTTGCTATCTACTTTATTGGATATATAATTAATTGCTTCTTTAAACAAGCGGGTATTTTTTGGAACAAATGGCTTAATTGATTTATTTTCTAACCAATATAATTGATCTGTTGGCGTAGTAATTAAAAATTTGTTTTTTGATACCTCACTAATGCTCGATACCCTGTTTTTTTTAATGCCCTCAGGTTCTGCATAATTCACCACTTTGGTTTTTGAAATCTTTATAACACCTCTGTCTGTTGCAACCCAAATATTTTGTTCTCTATCAATAGAAATATTGTGTAAGGTTTGAATGTTTAATAAATCTTTTGGAAATACACGAAACCTAGTTTCATTATTGGGCAAATAGGCTAATGTATTATTAAAAGAAGTCCAAATTCCTTTTTGATTATCTTCTGCCATATAGCCAAAACTTGGATTAGAGCCTGGTATAATTACTTTTTCCATTCCCGGAAAAAGATTGAACCGTTTGCCATCCCATAAAAAAACACCATAACCAGAACATAACCACACCCTATTTTTACTATCTACAAAAATAGCATCTCCGCTAAATAGCATCGATGATTGAATGCCCGCTGCTTCAGCAATTATTACCCATTCACCCGTTATATCTTTATGTATAATTTTTCCATTTTTTGTAGACCAATTATCGTATTCTGTTTTTTTTACTGTTCCTGAACTAGATCTTATATTTAAATAATCTGCATTATTAATCTCTTTGTATTGATGTGTTTGAGAATTAAAAACCAAGAACCTATTTTTTTTTATTGTTTCAGTGGAATTTAAAATAAGCTCTCCTGTTGCTGTTTTGTCCCAGAAAAAAAGGTTAGGAAAATCGGATAAGTAGCTTTTGAAGAGGCCATTTTTGTAACCTAGTAATCCGGTACCTGTAGGTAACCACAAAGTACTATCTGCAGACTCGGTAAATAAACTAGTATTATTATCTGTTTTTAGTAAAGGGGTATTGTTCGAATTAAAATTTTTGAATTCTTTTCCATCAAATCGCAGGTATCCGTTATAGGTAGTCATCCAAATAAATCCATCTTTGGTTTGATAGGTGTTCATTACAAAGTCGGTGGGCATTCCGTTTTTTGAATCGTATTTTGTTACTTTATAATGATCAAAATAGTTTTGGGCAGATACTTGAATAATACCTATTGTAGCAAATATTGTAATTATGAATGCTTTCATATTTATTTATTATTTTCTAACTGTTTTCTATTGAAATAATATGCTGCATAAATGGTGATGATTACACCCGCAATAGAAAGTACCATTACACTATTCGAAAAAAATTCAACCCAATTTAATTTTACTTTAAAAATTTCTTTGCTTACTAAAACGCTAACACTTCCTAAATAACCAAAAGAATCGGCTACATAAATTAAGAAACCAACATTACCAGTAAAACGAAAGGTAGCAATCATTCTTTCGAAATATACAGAGTTAAATGGAATATAAACCATGTACAATCCCAGTCCCACCAATGTCATCCACCAATAAGGAGTAACTATTTCTTTGGTAAATAAATACGTGGATATGCCTGCAACTAAAAAACCCAGTGTAATAAAAAAATGAGAAAGCATAAATGCTTTAAAATTATTTTTTATCATCACCATACTGCCGATCAAAATCAATATCACCAAAGTAATGGGTGTTTCTGTTTTTGAAAACAGCGCCGGCTGATTTAAATAACCCATTTCCTTCCACATATCAGCACTAAAATTATCGCGGATATCTCTAAATATTGTAGCAAAACAATAAATCAAAACAGCTGCAATAATCCCTGGTAAATATTGTTGAATAAATTGTTGTCTTTGAGCTGCATCCATTGGCGTTCTATTCATCCTCAATGCAATATCTTCTTCAGTAGGCGGTGGAATTTTTTCCATCAAAAAAATAAATAATAATAGAGGCAGCGAGAATACAAGTCCCGTTACAAATGGAATCCAAAATTCGGAAAGATGAAATTGCAATTTCAACCATCCTCCAACAGACTTTACAAATCCAGATGAAAAAATAAAACTCACCGCTAATGCAGCTCCAATAAAATCAGTTGTTTTTCTTCCTTCAATATAAGAAAATATTATACCCCATAACATTCCTAATGGGAAACCATTAATAAATAAAAAAATAATATTATAAGGTGCAGGTACTAATGCAAAAAACAGCCAAGCCATCCAAGCAATACCAACTAAAAGAAATATTATTTTATACCGATTTAATCTTTTTAGTTCCGAAATAAATTTAATACCATAAAACTTAGCCATCAAGTAGCCAATCATTTGACTAAGTACCAACAATGTTTTATAACCCAACCCCCAAAAAGCCATTCCATCAAAAGTGCATACAGTAAATGATTTTCTAAACCCAAAAATCATTGTATATGCCAGAAAAGCAACAACCGCTGCATATATGACAGTTTGAAAACTATTGAGCGATAATTTTTTATTCATCATCATTGTAAAAGGCAACTGTTTCTATCGATAAATATAAGCCACTCACAACTCAAATTTGGCAAATGTTGTTATATTTCAGATATTACCGCTTCTTTAAAAAAACTGACATGAGAAAATTGTTGTATTCCTTTTTTGGCTTGCTTGCAATTTCATTAGCATCGGCTCAATCTATTGATCTTGCAAAACATTTTAAATCGATGAAGCCCCGCAATATAGGTCCCGCTGGAATGAGTGGTCGTGTAACTTCTATTGATGCTGTTTGGAATAGTCCGAATACTATTTATTTAGGAACTGCTAGTGGAGGAGTTTGGAAAACAGAAAATGGTGGCGGAAGTTGGACGCCCGTATTTGATGAACAACCAATTCAGAATATTGGTTCTGTTGCCATTACTCAAAGAAATCCGAGTATTGTTTGGGCAGGAACCGGTGAAGGAAATCCACGCAACTCCATCAGTTTAGGAGAAGGAATATATAAAAGTTTAGATGCAGGAAAAACATGGAAATGCATGGGCTTGCAAAAAACGCGCAATATCCATCGCATCATTGTTGATCCAAATAATCCAGATGTGGTTTATGTTGGAGTAATGGGTAATCCTTTTGCAGAGCATGCAGAAAGAGGAGTATATAAAACAACAGATGGAGGAGAAAATTGGAAATTAATATTACATACAAATGATACTACAGGTGTAGGCGATATGGTAATGGATCCGGTAAATCCAAATAAATTGTTTGTGAATATGTACCAACACAAGCGCACACCTTGGAGTTTAAAAGGCGGTGGAAGCGGTAGTGGATTTTATGTAACTTATGATGGGGGAAAATCATTTAAAAAATTAGGAAAAGCAGATGGATTGCCAGATGGCGAATATGGTAGAATAGGAATTAGCATTAGTAGATCAGAGCCTAATAGAGTATATGCATTAGTTGAAGCCACTAAAAATGGTTTATATAAAACCGATGATGGTGGTATTAAATGGGAGCTAGTTACTGCAGATCCTGCAATAGTAACCAATAGAGCATTTTATTTTCAAGACATAGCTGTAGATACAAAAAATGAAAATAGGTTGTATAATATCAATCAAGAAATTACAGTGAGTGAGGATGGAGGTAAAACATTTAAATCGGTAATTCCTTACAGTGGAATTCATCCTGATCATCATGCTTGGTGGATTCATCCTTATGACGCCAATTTTATTATTGATGGAAATGATGGCGGTATTGGTATTTCTCGCGATCGTGGTAAAACATGGCAGTTCGATGAGAAACTTCCACTCGGGCAATTTTATCATATTAATGTAGACAATCAAATTCCTTATAATGTAATGGGCGGTTTGCAAGATAATGGAAGTTGGCATGGTCCTGCTTATGCATGGGTGCGTAGTGGTTTGCGCAATGCATTTTGGCAAGGAGTGAGTGGTGGAGATGGTTTTGATGTAATGCCAGATGCAGAAGATCCAAATTGGGTGTATACTATGAGTCAGGGTGGTTCTGTATCTCGCTATAATATTGCAACAGGCGAGCAATGGAGTATTCGTCCTCCTCGTCCTGATAAAAATGTAAAACAACGTTTCAATTGGAATGCAGCAATTGCACAAGATCCATTTGACAAATCAACTATTTATTATGGTAGTCAATTTGTAAATAAGAGCACCAATAAAGGAGCATCATGGGAACAAATTTCTGGCGATCTTACCACTAATGATTCAGTAAAAATTGATCAAAGTAGCAATGGAGGTATCACTATAGATATTACAGGCGCAGAAAATTATTGTACTATTTTATGTATCGAACCTTCAGTAAAAGAGAAGGGTGTTATTTGGGCTGGAACTGATGATGGTAATGTGCAATTAACAAGAGATGGTGGAAAAACATGGACTAATTTTCGCGGAAAGATTCCTGGGATGCCTTTAGGTGCTTGGGTTCCACAGATACGCGTTTCTAAATACAACGCTGGCGAGGCCTTTGTAATTACAAATGATTATAGACGTGGCGATATGAAACCATATATTTTTAGAACAACAGATTATGGTAAAACATGGACAAGATTAATTGATGAAAAGAAAGTAGTTGGATACGCTTTATGTATTATTCAAGATCCAGTGGAACCTAATTTAATTTTTGTAGGAACAGAACAAGGATTATGGGTGAGCTTTGACAATGGAAATAATTTTCAGCAATTTAAAAATGGCTATCCCTCTGTTTCAACTTATGATTTAGCTATTCAAGAAAGAGAAGCCGATTTGGTAATTGCTACTTTTGGTAGAGCACTTTGGATATTAGATGATATTCGTCCGTTAAGAAAAGCGGCCGCAAATAAAGGACAAATTTTTACTAAAAGAATTACTGCATTCGACGCTCCAATAGCATATCAAGCAAAAATTAAAAATGCAGCAGGAATAGAATACAGTACTTATGGAACCTATGAAGGTGAAAATAAAAAAACTGGAGTGCCTTTTAGTTTCTATATAAACAAAACAGCAACAGATACAGGAAAAAATAAAATTGCCGATACTGCTCAAGTAAAAATTGTTGATGCAAATGGTATAGTAGTGAGAAATCTTCGTGCAAAAGCAGACACTGGGTTTAATCGTTTTTATTGGGGATTGGAAGGAAAAGGAATTCGCCAAGGTGGCGGTGGTGGTGGTAGAGGTGGCGGACGCTTTGGTGGTGCAGGCAGCGGAGCAGCAGAACCAGGTGGATTGCCAGTTGATCCGGGTACTTATAAAGTAGTTTTTAGTTTAGGAAAAGATATGAGCGATAGTATGATGGTTGTTGTGAATGATGATCCTAATGCTCCAACTTCTAAAGAAGTGAGAGATGCAATGCGTAAAGCAAATACAAGAATGGAAAAATCTTCTTTAAGATTAAACGAATTAAATGATCGATTAACCGAGGCAGAAGATATCATGAAAAAAGTAGATGTGGGGATGCCTAATATGGAAAAAAAGGATGCTGATACTTTGCGTAAAGTTGGTAAGCAAATGGTAGATGGCATTAAAGACATTAAAGAAATACTCAATGGTAAACCACAATTGAAACAAGGCTATGGTAATATTCCTCAAGAAACAGTGAACGGATTATTAGGAGAAGCTCGTCAATTAATTATGGGAAAAACAGTTGTGCCAGGAGTGCAAGAAAATAGGCTAATGAATTATGCCGAAGAAGCAGTAGATGGTGTGATTAAAAAAGCAAATATTCTATTTGATGGCACATGGAGACAATATAAAACATTGGCAGAGGCCGCCCCAGTAAAATTGTTTAAAGATTATAAGCCGATAGAATAAAAAGGTAATAATTATTTTTAGAGCCTGTGATAATTATCACAGGCTTTTTTATGCCTTTTTAGTGTACAAAACACATTGTTTTTTAGTGCAGTAATACAAATTCAAATATTGATGAATTAGCAATAGTGCTACTTTTAGTTGGGTTCAAAATACAAGAAAGCTTATGTTTTACTCGAAAATAAAAGGGAAACCTTAATTGACTACCTTGCATGTAAAGCAGCGAAATGGTTATAAACCTGCTCTGCCTTGTTATAATTAATTATAGATTGCAACACGACATTTAGCATTGTAACCTCT
>JBKJQV010000331.1:0-11318 GCA_046593815.1 Sediminibacterium sp.
CATAACCTTACTACGCCTGACGAATACATTAGGATGATTGCCATTAGTAGAATTATGTTACCCAATATTAAAAATATTCAGGCCAGCTGGTTAACTGTAGGTAAGGAAACAGCTGAAATATGTTTACATGCAGGAGCTAACGATTTTGGAAGCATTATGTTAGAAGAAAACGTGGTAAGTGCCGCAGGTGCTCCACATCGGTTTACTTATAAAAGCATACAAGAAGCCATAAAAGAAGCAGGTTTTGAGCCACAACTTAGAAATCAACAATATGAATGGAGAGAAATTCCAGCAACTATTAGTGAGCAAATCATAGACTATTAAACAGATTCTTTTAAAAGCAAAGGAAATAATGTATTTTTAAATGCGTTATAAGTGTGCTTATCCTATCATATTGAAAAACAATTATTGTCAGTTATTTTAATTAATTTTTTTTAGTAATTTGATATATGAACATTTTTAAGGCAATTATTTGTCATGATTATTCTGTTTTAAGGGCTCGAAACAGGTCAATTCAGGTGAAAACCAATGGAATTCATATGATTGGCCTTGTACTTATTGCTAATCTACTTACAATTGCTGCGCTTACGCTCGTCTACTTTTTAGTTAATCAAGGCAGAAATGATATTTATTTGGTGCTTAATGAACTTCATTATTGGGAAGTTGCAGGTAGGGTAGGTATTATTATGATCCTTTCTCTTATTTATCTAATCGCTTTTGCTGCATTTGGTGGCAAACAATACTTTTTAGAAACCATTCGTGAATTCATAAGTATGGATGAAGATTCCCAAAATGCCACATCCCAAAGGGGTTTTAGGTATTTCTATGGTTCCTTATTAATCTTTTTTATCTCCGTTGGTGTATTGTATTATTTAATTAAAGTGGCTGGATTCTAATTTTTTTTATTCTTTCTGTAACAAATATTCTCTTGAATCGTATCATAAGAGTAAATTGTTAATTATACCACTATTTCCTGCTTATTTATGAATGAAAGAGAGTATAACCATTGTGTGAATGAGTATTCTGATAATCTTTATCGGTTTATTTTAAAAAATCTTCGACAAAAAGAGGATGCACGTGATATTGTACAAACTGCTTTCGAAAAATTGTGGCGAAATAGAGAAATGGTAGAAACCGAAAAATCAAAATCTTATCTATTTACAGTTGCTTATAATCAAATGATTGATCATATAAGAAAAAATAAAAGGGTTCATTTAAAAGAAGATTTTACGGATGATTTAAGGGTTCAATATCAACAAAGCGGCAATTTGAAGAAAATTTTAATGGAAGCTTTAAACAAGCTAAATGAAACCCAAAGAAGTTTAATAATGTTGAAAGACTATGAAGGGTATAGTTATGAAGAAATCGGTTCAATCATGAGTTTGAATGAAAGTCAAGTTAAAGTCTACTTGCACCGTGCAAGGCTAATATTAAAAAACTACTTAGTAAGTAAAGAAAACGTATAATATCATCATGGGAATTAATCGACAAAATTACGAAACATATTTTCTTCTTTGGGTAGACGGTGAACTGTCTATTCAAGAGCAGAATGATGTGGAGCAGTTTATTGATAAAAACCCAGACTTAGCAATTGAATTGGCTTTATTGCAAGATGCTAAATTACCAGAGGATGATGCTATTATTTATTCAGAAAAGGAAAGTTTATTAAAAGTTGAATCACCGGCTTTGTCATTATCTACTTATGAAGATTATTTTTTGCTTTATATTGATAATGAATTAAGTAATAAAGAAAAACAAGATGTGGAACTTTTTGTTTTACAACATCCAACTTTGCAAGATGAGTTCTTAATATTGCAAAAAACTATTTTAACTAAAGAGACGTTTATTTTTACTAATAAAGATTTACTTTACAAGAAAGAAGAAAACGAAAAACCAGTTATATTTTTTAATTGGAGCAGGTTAGCTGTTGCAGCTACTCTTGTTGCTTTTATTTTTTCGATATGGATGCTTGTACCAAATAATTCATTGAAACAATCTACACAACAAATTGCAAAAGTAAAAAATACGATCATTCCAACTGTCATAAAAACAGCGCCAATAATTTCTAGTGATGTAGTAACAGTTAAGCCAATTAATTCAACTGCCACCTTAAATAGGTTTAATAAAAAAGAAAGTAGAAGAAACATCCAAAATGAAATTGTAAATACACCAAATGAAACAGTAGCTTCTAACAAAAAAATAATAAGTCCAGAAAATACTCAACTTGAATCTTCAAATTCAAAATTAATTACTGAAGTAGTGAATACTGCTGCATCTATCAATGATATAACTGAAAAAAATAAAGCCATTGCTGCAGCAGTAATTAATGAGCCAGAGCAGCCACGAATCATTAAACAAGCGGTATATAAAGAATTAGATACAGATGAATCTAGTAATAGTTTATATGTTGGCTCACTTGAAATTAATAAAGATAAACTTAGAGGATTTTTCCGAAAGGCTGGAACTATTTTCCGCTCCAAATCCAGACAAATAGAGGATAAAACAGAAACAAATAAATAATACCATGAAAAGAATGTTAAGTATTGCAGTAGTATTACTTACTGCGGGAACAAGTTTTGCACAAACAGATAGCATTACAAAAGTAACAGACACAGTTAAGGTTGGCAATTTTATAATCATCAAAAAAAATAAAACTGGTGAAACTTCTAACCGTGAAAATACAAAAGATGTAAATATTAATATTAAAGTAGAGCGTAGACCTGCAAAGAAACAAAATATCAGTACTAATTGGTGGATATTTGATTTAGGATTTGCAAATTTGCGTGATAATACCAATTATACTTCTGCACAGGCAGGAAGTTATTTTAAAACATTTAGATCATCAGACGGTCCAGTTAATCAAAACAGCTATCGTTTAAATACTGGTAAAACAAGCAATGTAAATATTTGGATTTTTATGCAGAAGCTAAATATTAGTAAGCATGTTTTAAATTTGAAATATGGCCTTGGGTATGAAATGTACAATATCAGGTACGATACTAGGCTAAGTTATCTAAAAGATCCTCAGCCATTTGTTTATAATGACTCAATTAGTTTTCGCAAGGATAAATTATTTTTAGGGTATTTAACCATCCCGATAATGTTAAATGTAAATGTAACACCAGATAAAAGAAATGGATTTAGTTTTAGTGCAGGAATGAGTGCTGGTTATTTAATTGATTCTAGAAATAAACAAATAAGTGCAGAACGTGGCAAACAAAAAGTATATGGTAATTTTGAATTTGAGCCTTGGCGTATAGCGGCAATTACTGAAATTGGTATCGGTCCTGTTAGAATTTATGGCTCCTATAGCTTAAATAGATTGCAAAAAGAAGTAACGCGGGTTGAGCAATATCCATATGCAGTAGGTATTCGATTTAGCAATTGGTAGTAGATTGATTTTTCCCCCTATTTTAAATCCTCCTTTCTAGGGAGCGTTTTTATTTAACAACACTTCAACAATGATTTATTGTAATTTTCGTTTACAATTTAAAATCAGTTCATGCGATCTGTTGCATATTGGATAATATTTTTAGGTTCAGTAATTATTACTAGCTCATTCCGAAAGCCTTTTCGAATTAATATAGTCAATACTGATAAGAATAGTTTTTCAGTTTATATTATCAAAAGCGAATATGAGTTAAAAGTGTACGACTCAGCAGGAGAATGGATTGCTTCGTATCCTGTTGTTTTTGGTAGTAAAGATTTAGGTGATAAAATGATGCAAGGAGATAGAAAAACACCTGAAGGCATATTTCATATTATAGGTAAAAGAAAACATGAGAAATGGAATCGTTTTTTGAGTATCGATTACCCCAATCAAGCAAGCTTCGAAAAGTTTAAGCAACGTAAAGCCGAAGGAATGGTTCCTCAAAATGCTCAAATAGGTGGAGAAATTGGAATCCATGGTACATGGCCTCATGAAGACTATGCCATTGATCAATATCGAAATTGGACTGAAGGTTGTATCAGTACAAAAAATCAATATATCCAAGAGCTATTTAGCTTGTTGCCTGTTGGCACCCGAGTAGAAATAAGGCCTTAGCAACAGATAGTATAAATTTTCTTAATTTTATTAAATGAAAAAAGCTGCAGGTATAGTAATGTACTTGGTATTTAATATTTCTGCCATTACTATCAAGGCTCAAACTATTTCATCTTTTACTCCTCTGAAGGGGCCAGTTGGTTCATTAATAAAAATTTCGGGAACAAGTTTAAGCAATCCAACTTCTGTTAATATTGGTGGAGTTCCTGCATTAATTATTAGTAATAATGGTGTTACTATATTAGCAATGGTAATGCCCGGTGCTGTATTGGGTAAGATATCCATTTCTACCGCACTTAAAACTACAACATCTACTAACGATTTTGTAATTACAACCGCGGAAATACCAACAATACAACAAGGCGATAAATTGGTAGGGAATGGAGTTGTTGGAATTTCAAGTCAAGGAAATGCTGTAGCTGTAAGTGCAGACGGTAATACAGCAATTGTTGGAGGATATACTGATAATTCATATCAAGGGGCTGTTTGGGTATATTCAAGAACTAATGAAAAATGGGATCAAGGTATAAAGTTGACGGCTAACGACTCAATATTCAAAGCACAACAAGGTTATTCAGTTGCAATAAGTGCAGATGGTAATACGGCCATTTTTGGAGGCATTTCAGATAATTCGTTTAATGGTGCAGCATGGATATTTACAAGAATTAATGGAGTGTGGTTGCAACAAGGCAAAAAATTGGTAGGTACAGGAACAGTTGGAAATGCTCAACAAGGAAGTTCTGTAAGTATAAGCGCAGATGGTAATACGGCCATTATTGGAGGATATACTGATAATAATTACAAAGGTGCAGCATGGATTTTTACTAGAAATAATGGAGTTTGGACACAACAAGGGGCTAAAATAGTTGGAATTGGGGCACTTGGGAATGCTCAACAGGGTTATGCTGTTGCAATAAGTGCAGATGGCAAAACTGTAGTTGTTGGAGGAAATACTGATAATGCAGAACAAGGAGCTATTTGGGTTTTTACTCGAACAGATAGTTCTTGGACGCAACAAGGCAATAAATTATTGGGCACTGGAAGCATTGGTGCAGCACAACAAGGCTCCTCTGTAAGTTTAAATGCAAACGGAAATACTTTAATTATTGCAGGAGGTAAAGATAATAATGACAAAGGAGCAGCTTGGGTTTTTACAAGAACTGGAAATAAATGGCTTCAGCAAGGGAATAAATTAGTTAGTAATGATTTTAATGGAGACACAACAAGATTAAGGTTTTCGGTAGGATTAAATGCTGATGGAAATATTGCAATTATTGGTGGTACAAATAATGATGGATCAAAAGGCGGGGCCTTACTATTTTCAAAAGATGGAGAAGTATGGTCACAAAAAACTATTCCTTTAGTAGGAGTGGGTAATATTCCAGCTAAAAATAATGGCCTAACTGTTGCAATGAGTGCAGATGCTAGTACTATAATACTAGGTTCTATAGCTGATAATTATGGGATAGGCTCAGCGAACATTTTTGTAAAACTTCCTATACCTACTATCTCTAATTTTACTCCAAGTTCTGGTGCTATTGGAACCCTAATAAGAATTTCTGGAACTAATTTCAAGAATTTACAAACGATAGATATTGGTAGAGTTTCGGCCTTGATTATTAGCAAATCAGATTCTAGTTTAGTGGCCATGGTAATGCCAGGTACAATTACATCGGAACTTAAAATTACTACCACAATAGGTTCTGGTACTTCAGGTATTTTCTCGGTTATTCCAACTTCATTTCCTTCAGTTCAACAAGGAGAAAAAATTACTGGGAGTTTTGGAAATATACAACAAGGTTATTCTGTGTCGATAAGTGCAGATGGAAATACTGCAGTAGTAGGTGGCAATGCAAATGTATTTATATATAAGAGGACTGGAAATGTATGGAACCAAGAAGGAAATCAACTCTTTGGTATTAATGCAACAAATACACAAGAAACATATTCAGTAGCCATAAGTGCGGATGGTAACACAGTAATTGTTGGAGATTATGCCGATAATGCAAATCAAGGTGCGGCATGGATATTTACTAGAATTAATGGTGTTTGGTCTAAGCAGGGGGATAAATTAGTTGGAACTGGAGCAAGAGGACCTGCACAACAAGGATTCTCAGTAGCATTAAGTGCTGATGGAAATACTGCAATTATAGGTGGAAGGTTTAATAATGGTGGCGAGGGTGCTTTATGGGTATTTAAAAGAACTGCAAATGTTTGGAATGAAGAATCAAGTCTTTACCCCGGAGGAGCAATAGGATTACCTCAATTGGGTTTTTCTCTAGCTATCAGTGCTGATGGTAATACTATTGTTAGCGGTGGAAATCAAGATAATAATGGTAAAGGTTCAGCATGGGTATTTGTAAAAATTGATAATAGATGGCTGCAAAGAGGTCCAAAATTTAATTCAAGTGATGCTATTAGTATATCAAATTTTGGTTCATCAGTTTCAATTAATGCAGATGGAAATAGATTTGTTGTTGGTGGAAATAAAAAAGAAGTTGGAGGAGCAGGTGCTATCGTTTTTGAAAAAGATATAAATAATTTATTTACATTGTTAACTCCATTAATTGGAAATACAGCAGGAAATGATATAGAGCTAGGAAAATCTGTAGCTATAAGTGCTGATGGAAATACAATACTTGTTGGCGCACCTCTGGCTAATAATAATAAAGGTGCCGTTTATACTTTTACTAAATCTATTTTTGCACAATGGAAAGAACAACCTACTATTTTATTTGGTAAAAGCGTAATAGGAAACTCTTTTTTTGGTTCTTCAATTGCTTTAAGCGCTGATGCAAGTACCGCATTTGTTGGTGGTCCGGGTGATAATACAATTGGAGCAACTTGGGCATTTAGAGCTGCTTCAAATAATGCCAATTTAAATTCACTAAGTATTTTTTCAGGTACTTTATCTCCTATTTTTTCATCTGAAACAACTTCTTATTCAGTTGGTGTATCAAAAACTACAGATAGTATTGCATTCTCTCCAACAATTACAGATACTGCTGCTTCAATAGAAGTAAAAGTTAATGGAGGTAATAAGTCAACTATAAAAAGCGGAATATTGTCTAATAAAATTCCATTGAATTTTGGTAAGAATAATATTGATCTAATTGTTACAGCAGAAGATCAGCAAACAATAAAAACCTATTCAGTAACTGTTACAAGATATAATCAAAATGTAATTACATCGGGTACATTTAATTCTTTTATAAGCTGTTCTGGATCTCCTTCTACACCTCAAAATTTTAATGTAAGCGGTAGCGGTTTATCAGAAAATATAGTAGTAAATGCACCATCTGGATTTGAAGTTTCAATAAAAATTGATAGTGGATATAGTAATATTTTAAACTTGTCTCAAACTGAAGGAATTGTTACTTCAACAAATATATTTGTAAGAATGATTACAGGTAAATCTGGAAATATTATTGATAGTGTAATTGTTTCATCTACAGATGCTGTTTCTCAAAAAGTACCTGTTAATGGAATTATTAACGAATTGCCTATTGTAAGACCTATTATTGGAGTAAATCAGGTATGTATTTATAGCACTACAAAATTTTCAAATGAAGTTGTTGGTGGAGTGTGGAGTAGTGGAAAAGATTCAATTGCGACTATTAATATTGATGGAGTTATTACTCCAGTGAAAGTTGGAACAGCTCCTATATTGTATACTGTTATCAATGCTAATGGATGTAAACAAGTTATAAGAAAAGATATAATTATAGATACATTGCCAATTGTAAATGCTATAACAGGAATACAACAAACTTGTAAAGATAGTTCTACAGTTTTTTCTTCAACAACTAGCGGCGGAGTTTGGAGTAGTAATAATACTTCAATAGCTTCAATTATTGATGCAGGTAAAGTTGCACAGGTTAATGGAATTAATAATGGAACAACGTCAATTACTTATACTGTAAAAAATGGCCAAGGGTGTGAAACTAAAATAGAAAGAGAGGTAACCATCAATTCCAAACCTATAGTTCCTCCAATAAGTGGCGTTGGGACTGTTTGTACAGGATCAACATTAATATTATCAAACTCAACATCTGGTGGAATATGGAATATAGATTCATCCAATATAGCTTCCATTAGTAGTAATGGTGAGCTAAAGCCAATAAAAACAGGAAAGGTAAATATAAGTTACACTGTTACAAATTCGTATACTTGTGTTACCTCTGTAAGTAAATCAATTATAATTTACAATACACCAGATAAGCCTACTATTAATATTGATGCCAACCTAAATCTAGTTAGTAGTAGTATTAGTGGAAATTATTGGTATAAATCAACCAATACTAATTCTATTGAAGTTGATACAAATAAAATATATCATCCATTATTAAATGGAAGATATAAAGTAAGAATAAAAAATGCAGATTGTTGGAGCGATTTTAGTAATGAGTATGTTTACATTACTACTCCAATTACATTACTGTATCCAAACCCAGTAAATGATTACGTTATAGTGCAATTAGAAAGCGAAAATGTAAAACGTATTTTTTTGCTTTTAGTAAATAATTCTGGTATTATTCTAGAATCAAAGTCAATTCTATTAAATATTGGAAAAATTGAAGTTCGCTTTAATACAGAAAGATTGATTAAAGGGACTTATTTTATTGCCATTAAAAATTACCCGAGTTCGAGTAAGATGTTTGTGAAATAATTGTCTATTAAAGTTTTATTGATAGTGTAGCAAGTAAATATCTAGGGAGTAGGTTGATTTCTTCGTATAGGTTATAACTAGGAGTAATTAAAGTATTAATAAAATCTGTGCGATTGAAAATATTTTGCAATATTATTCCAAAGCTCATTTTTTTCGCACTTACATATTTGGTGTTTATATCTGCAAGTAAAAGTGTTTTTTTTGCTCCTAAACTTGAAGTATTATAAAGGAAATTACTTTTTAATTCTACAAATAATTTTTTTGTTGGTTGAAAAATAATATTAGAGAGATGCGAAAAATTAAAGATGTTTTGTTGATTGATTAATATCTTGTTAAGTGAAGTTTGTTGATTCTGAAAGTCAATGGTAAGTTGTGTTGAAAAATTAATTTTTTTCGGTCCAAATGACTTTAATTTAAATATAGTTTGAATATTATTGTAATTATTATAAGATGGTTGGTTGTTTATGCCAGTTATATTTTGACCTTGGGTATAATTACATCCTATAATTAACCAATTACTCATTTTATTCAATCTCTTTTCAAATCTAAATGCCATTGTTGTAAAATAATTATTAATTGAATAGGGTATAAGTATGTTGTAATTATAACTATCAGCAACCACTAAATTATTTAGGTATAAAATGGGGGATTTATTGTAAAGTAATGTACTATTAATAATCAACCCTTTATTTATTAAGTCGAAAAAAAGATAATTTAAAATAAAAGTTGAGTTTATTGCTTGTTCAATTTGATTTGAACCTTTAAATATGGATGTAGGGCTTTGAATTATTAAACCATCAAGAACTTGTTTAGCACTTGAGGAATTTAATATATTTGAATAGTTAAAAAATATCCTATTTCTCTCTGAAATTTTATATTGTAAATTAATTGATGGTAAAATAAAAAATTTGTCAGATTTGTTTTTAAATGTATCAACCAAATATTTGTTTTGAATTCGGCTACTAATAAAATTTAATGAAGCAGTTAATGAAAACTGTGAACTTATTTTTCTCGTGTAAATACTATTCAGATTATTTATTAAAAATTGAATTTTATTTTCAATAATAAATGAAGGTGGCAGTGTTTCAGTTGAATCTTTTGAACTAAATGTTTTTGGTAAATTCTTTATTCGTATTTGATCTAATGAAGTACCCCATAGTATACTAAAATTACTTTTATCTTTATTAACACTATACTTTACTTGACCTGAATATAAATGCTGATTTATTTGAAAAACTTGCGAAAAATTTGAATAATTCTTTACTTGATTAAAAAGTGTATTTTTTAAATAATTATATTGAGTATAATCCTGATCAATTGATTCTTTGGAATAAGCAATCTTAATTGATAATGCAGAATGTTTACCAACTGAAATAACGGTATTTTCTATTACTCCAAAAGTTTTACCTGATGAATGTGTAAATTGATTGAATGAATTATTTTGCAATAACCCTTGTTGTGTTGGATTATTAAGAAATGAATTTCCGAATAGTGTAAGTTTTGCTTGTATTTTTGGCGATTTATTCCAAAAAAGGTCTGAGTAAATATTATTTGACATTACCTTGTTATAGAAACCAAATTGAGTTTTAACAACTAATGGGTTTAATGGGTTATTAAAATATTGATTACTACTGCTTTTTTGGCTATTTCTATCTTGGAATAAATCTGCTTTAAACTTAAATACTAATTTGTCTGAAATATTTAGTTGATTATTTAAAATAAAAGAATACGAATTATTTTCATTAACTCTATTTTTTTCAACATTAGTTAAATTTAATGCCCTGATAGGATTTGGAGTTTCCAAGGACTTTATTTTTAGTTCAAATTCTTCATTAATAACAGACTGTATTAGATTATTTGATTCTTTATTTAATAAATCAGAAGCAAGTATCCCAATTGAATTTAAGTTATTAGTATTATAGAACTTGATTTTATTTAAAAGCCCTAGATTATTCATTTTTAAATCATATCTATTTATAGGAAAGCCTGTTTTTAATTCTGTGTCATTAAAAACTCGAATTGGCTTTTTTTTATAATTTAAATTCAAAACAGTTTCGTTTCCGAAACTGTTTTTTTCTACTATCAATTTATTATCTTTATAATTTTCAATTACTTGCACATTTTCTAATCCATTTATACTACTTGTATTTGTGAAAGATTCATAGTTATTATTAAAAAGATCATCACCTTCTAATAGAACTTTCGTAATTATTTTCCCATTGAAACTTAGTTTACCATTTTCATCTACTTGTAATCCTGGCAGCCGCTCCAATAATTCTTTAATATTAGATTCGTTTCCCTTTACAAAATAGTTTGTATTAAATGTAGTTGTGTCTCCCTTTTTTATAATTGGAAGCGATGCTTTTATGTGTATTTCTGGTAGAGTACCTTTATTTTTTAATAATATGATGTTTTGATTTATACATGAATCTGTTAATACTATCTTCCATTCTGTGTAACTTACATGTGATATATTTAATTCTTGTTGATTAGTTTTTAAAAAAGTGATTTTGTAAAAACCTTCTTTGTCAGTTATTGCAAAATTGTTAATAGTTTTTTTTGAACTGTTTATTATTTTAATTATCGCAGATTCTATGGGACGAT
>JBKJQV010000033.1:0-45363 GCA_046593815.1 Sediminibacterium sp.
CTTGTAGCCTTACGGGTAGCAGGGAGCCTGGCTTTTGTCCTGTTGGGGTTTCGTCCTGCCGGGCTCTCCTACTTATAGCCTTGCAAGTAGCAGGTAGCCCGGCAAATCACGCATACAACTTGTCAACTTTACTCTTCATAATTTTTATCATATCGTCGAAACTTGTATTAATGTGTGCTAAGTGAGGCTACAGGTCCGTGTTCAGACGTGTTGTGGTTATCCAGCACCCAGTTCGGCAGGTTCGCTTTAGGTCTGCAAGTTTGATCACTTGGCAGCAAACTCCGGGTGTGCATACGACTCCAGGAAACCACATAACGAACAGCGGAAGGTACCTACTGGTATGCACCTTTCCGCTGGAGCCGGAACAATCGAATCAAACCAAATGGGCTTACCCGGTGCTCCTTCGACCCAGTTGCTGACGCAACAAAACTCCCGCCCCTTCATGTCTTTAATCCAGCCCTGCACCATCACGCCGTTGCACTTAGGGCACCGAATCGCCTCCGTACTCTTGCTCGACCCTCCGGAAAATGAATTGGAAGAAGTTGTCATACGTTGAATATATTATTTTACTGCCAATAGCTGCATTAAGGCAAATTTACTATAAATTATATCAGTTTTTTTAGTGAAGAAAAATTGAATAATAGGCTATTTAAACACATATCACCTGTCAAATTTGAAGTAGGCTGAAGGGAACTTATATGTTACCGTGAAGAGTTCAGAGTTTTTAGACTTGGTTAGGGAAGATATAGGCACTTGATTCGTCCTGTTTGACTCGCTCTAAAATAAGATAACCCATAGATAAGCCGTATATAACCCGTATATAAGCCATATATAACTCGTACCTTATAAGTATGGCTTATCTACGGGTTATCTATGTTTTTACTTTGGTTTATTATTGTATTATCTTACATGCAATTTCGAAGCAAGTATTCTTTTTCTAGTACCAAAATCTTAAGTCTATGACCTCAATTAACGGAAATATGGGTTTTATTTGATGCTATTATCAGGCATTCTTTTCATCCAGCGCTTAAAAGAGAGGATGGTTCGGTAAGTGTTGAACTGCCTATTAAACAAATACAAGAAGCCCAAACCATTAACCTACAACTGCAAGGCTAAACCCCTTACCAATAACCAAAGTATTGTAATTGCTGCTGGTATAGAAATGGGCGCACAGTATACCATTAGCGAAATTCTTTTTGTGAAATACTGCGGAACTGGAAAGGTTTTATTGGTAGGTTAATCGTAGAAGGGGTTACGCAACTTTTGGTATATTAACGTTTTAACCCTGCAATTAAATTAATGGTTAGCGCTACAACAAAAGTATTAAGAGCGAAAGATAATAGACTGTGTAGTAAAGCTGTTCTGCGTATATCACGAGAATTTATCTCTACATCCGAAACTTGGAATGTCATACCGATTACAAAAGAAAAATAAGCAAAGTCGAGATAATCTGGTTTTTCCTTGCCAGGAAAGTTTAAAGGATAGGATTCACTATTGGCTTCCGTTTTTTTATAATAATACATACGAGCATAGTGAAAAGAAAATATAGTATGCACTAGCATCCAACTAGTAACCATTCCGATAATGGCTACTATCTCAGTTAGCGTTTTTTGAGCCTGAATTTTATCTGATATCATTAATAACAATACTGTAAACATACTGGCAAAAGAACTAATCAAAATACTAAAAAATACAAATGTTCTGCTACCATCTTCTTCATTGGCTCTTTTTGCAATTTCTCCAATTGGAAGATTAAAAAAAATAATGAAACTGGTAATAACGAAAGTCATTGCAAATACTATCCATAAAATCGAAATGAGAAGTAGATTATTAAACTTCTCATTTCTGATAAATAAAAAAGTTAACAGAGATATAATAACACTAAGTATTATACGCTGCAACGGACCAATACGATATAAAATATTATTTTTCTTGCTAACTAATGCTGCCATATTAAATTATGCATTAAACAATTACAAATCAAAACCTTGCACTTTAGTTTATATATAGAACTTTCAATCTTTTCTATTTCAACTGATCTACTACGCTATCACTTAACGGAGATACATTCTGCGTGTAGAAAGCTTTAAGCACTCCATTTTCATCAATAATATATTTACTAAAATTCCAAGTTGGTTCGTATTTACTCCAACCATTTGCAGCTGGGTTACTCAACCAATTAAACACAGGATTTTGTTGAGCAGACTTTATTACACTCGATTTTTTCATGAGCTGAAATGTTACTCCATAATTTACTTTACAAAAAGCAGCAATGTCTGTATCTGATTTTTTTTCTTGGTCTTTAAAATCATTAGCAGGAAATCCAAGTACTATTAATCTTTCTCCATATTCTTTGTGTAATTTTTCTAACTCTTCATACTGGCCAGTATATCCACAATCACTTGCAGTATTTACAATTAATACCTTCTTTCCTTTTAATTCACTAAAATGTAAAGTGTCACCATTATTTTTAATGGCATGTAAATCAAAAAAAGATTGAACAGGAAAAGTATTACTAGTATTCAATTTTACATTTCCGCCATCGCCCATTATTTTTCCTTTCAACATAATTAACGGATATATAGCTTTAAGTAAAGATTGGCGCCATGTCATATTTTTTTGCTTTATAAGTACTAAAATTGTTGCAAAAATTGCAACGACAAATATTATTTTTTTCATTAATTTTTATTTAACCCAACATCCATTTTAGTAATTTCAATTTGCCATTAAAAGGCGGGTATTTTAATGCTGGATCGAACCATGTAGGCGATTTCATTACCGATTTTTTATGACTAAAAGTATCAAAGCTGTATTTTCCATGATATGCACCTGTTCCGCTGAAACCCCTTCCTCCAAAAGGTAAATGAGGATTCATTAAATGAACACTAGCAGCATTTACACAAACTCCGCCTGCCGGAACTGCATCAAGCCAAGCATTTTCTTTTTTTGTTGAAGAAGTAAAAATATAAAAAGCCAATGGATTTGGATTATGAGCAATAATAGCTTTTGCTTCTTCCATAGTATCGTAAGTTAGTATTGGTAAGATTGGTCCAAATATTTCATCCTTCATAATTGGCGAATCAATATTCACTCCATCTAAAATAGTAGGCTCAATAAACAAATTAGCTGCATTATATTTACCACCATAAACAATAGTTCCATCATTTAAATAATTGATAATTCTATTAAATTGTTTTTCATTTATAATTCTTCCATAACCTTCAGTATTGATAGGATCTTTACCATAAAATTGTGGAATTGCTTTTTTAAGCTCTTCTATTAATTCATTTTTTTTACTTTGATGAACCAATACATAATCTGGTGCAACGCACATTTGGCCAGCATTAGAATACTTAGGCATTGCTATGCGTTTAGCAGTAACGCTTATATTGGCATCGGCTTCTACTACACACGGACTTTTACCGCCAAGCTCTAATGTTACAGGTGTTAATTTTTCAGCTGCCATTTTGTAAATAATTTTTCCTACTACAGTACTACCTGTATAAAAAACATGGTCAAATGTAAAGTTGTTCATCAACTCAGGAATAACTGTTGCTCCATCTCCCGGCATATACAAAACTTGTTCTGGTGTAAAACATGCTTCTACAATTTTTTGCATAATAACAGCAGTAGCTGGTGCAAATTCGCTTGGCTTTAATACAACACAATTACCAGCAGCTATAGCGCCTAACAAAGGAGTAAACAATAATTGAAAAGGATAATTCCATGGACCAATAATTAATACCACTCCTAAAGGTTCTTTTACTATTTTACTACTAGAGGGTAGATTTAATAAATTAGTTGCAACTGATTCTGGTTCCATCCAATTACTTAAATTAGCTAAAGCATCTTTAAGCTCGGCCATAAAGAAGCCGTTTTCGGTTACCCAACTTTCTTCTTTACTTTTATGCAGATCGGTATAAAGCGCATCATAAATTTCTTGTTCATTATCAGCAACCGCTTTTTTTAACGCCAATAATTGTTGCTTACGAAATGAATATGATTTGGTAGCACCGGTATTAAAATACTGACGCATTTTTTGTAACTGCTCTATCAAACTGGCCATTTTCTATTAATTTAAACATTACAAGTTACTATGATGCTTTAAAATGGCAATATATATTTTACGTTACCTAATAAGCTTAAAAAAGGCCAAAAATGCTGAATGATGACTATCCTTTTTTATATAAATAGTTAGCTAAACAGTCAATTAATAAACAAATAAATGTTTGCTGCGTTGTATATTGCACTCCATTTAACTATTTGAGCAAGCATGAAAGTTACCGAACATATTAACCAAGCTAAAAATCCATTAATTTCTTTTGAAGTATTACCTCCATTAAAAGGTAAAACTATTCAAAATGTTTATGATCATTTAGATCCATTAATGGAATTTAAACCCTCTTGGATTAATGTAACATATCATAGAAGCGAAACTGCATTCAAGAAAAAAACAGATGGCACTTTTGATAAAGTGGAAATTCGCAAACGCCCAGGAACTGTTGGTATTTGCGCAGCCATTATGAACCACTATCAAATTGATACGGTACCACATTTTATTTGTGGTGGTTTTAATAAAAGAGAAAGTGAAGACGCATTAATTGATCTTAATTTTTTAGGGATAGATAATGTACTTGTTTTAAGAGGAGATGCTGCTAAAAATGAAGCTAGTTTTGAGCCTGAAGCTGATGGTCATAAATACGCTATTGATTTACAAAAGCAAGTTGTACATCTTAACAATGGTCTTTATTTAGATGAAGACATTCAAAATGGAGGTAAAACCAATTTTTGTATAGGTACAGCCGGTTATCCAGAAAAACATTTTGAAGCCCCTAATTTAGAAATAGATTTAGGTAGATTAAAAGCTAAAGTTGATGCTGGTGCAGATTATATTATGACTCAAATGTTTTTCGATAATCAAAAGTTTTTTGATTACGTAAAAGCTTGCAGAGATATGGGTATTACTGTTCCAATTATTCCCGGATTAAAACCCATCACCAATAAAAAACAACTCTCTGTTTTACCAAGAATTTTTCATGTAGATATTCCAACCGATTTATCTAATGAGATTATGAAATGTAAAACAGATCAGGATTGTGAACTTGTTGGCGCAGAATGGTTGATTCAACAAAGTAAAGAACTGAAAGCCTTTGGTGTGCCAGTTTTACACTATTATACTTTGGGTAAACCTAAAGTTATTTGGAATGTAGTAAATGCTATTTCTTAATTTTACTTCTCTCGCTTGGCTTCCATGATTTTATCAAATTGCTCCAAGGATAGTTGTTTGGCAACTATATGCTTATCCTTATCTAATAAATAAAGTGTAGGCGTTTTAGATATATCATACAACTGTCGGTAGTTTGGTACTCCTGCTTTTTCTTCTGCAGACCTAGCATCTTTTGTTTGATAAGCATGTACCCAATCTTTTGAAAGATTTTTTTCTGCAATAAATTTTTTCCAAGCGGGCAATTCATTTTCATAAATATTTACAGAAAAAACAGCTAGTCCCTCATTCTTCCATTTTGCTCTATACATAGAATCTAAACGAGGTAGTTCTTCTTTACAATGTCCACAATTGGGATCATAAAAAACAACTAGTGTAAACGACCCTTTCGTGTTATACAACGATATAGATTTTCCTGTTGTATCTGTTAAATTAAGTACTGGAGCTGGCAATCCAAGTTGATTGGCCATCAGGCTATAAGCTCTTTCTGTTATGGTTTTGCGCGATGCAGGGTTTAATATGCTTGTATCCCCTTTGGCATAAAAATTTTCGAAAATATAAACGAATACTTTATCCTGCCCCATAAATTCGGGGTTAATATATTTATTGGTAAATTTAGTAAGCAAGTAGGGATACATTTCTTTTCCTGTTCTTGCAAATAACAACATGTACTTTATTTCTTTAATAATCGAATCGGGTTCTGGTGAAACATAATATTTAAAATAATCATCTAGCTTGGGCTCAAAAAAAGGAGTACGCAACAATCGATCATCATTAAAACTCACATCATCCCAAAAATGATCTTTTACATATTTATATGGAAACAAAGAATCTGGTACCCCTTTTTTAATTGGTATTGCCGGAGGATTAGGACGCTTCATTGTATTAAACAACATCGTTAACAATGATTGAGGATATTTTTTTGCCAATCCGTTCCGATATTCATCCATTCCATTGTCTAACTTAACTATCTCATTTCTTAATCTTATTGAATCCAAAGGTTTAGAAACCGAACTTCTATATGCTGCTTCTAATTCTTGGCGCTGTTTCCCTTTCTCTGTTGAATAAACAGAATATTGTTTAAAAATATCATTATCAAATGAACCTGTAATTACTGCCTTTTCTTTTTGAGCAGTATCGCCACTAATACTAAACTGCTGTTTTGCATCCATTAATAATTCAAACTGAATGGTATAATTAGGAGATACAACAAAATATATACCTCCTGTTAATTTTTTATCACTTTTAAATACACCCATGCTTTTATCATTCAGCTTACAGGAATCTACTAAAGTCATCCCCTTTCCAAAATGACTTCCCAAATAAACCTTACAATTCTTTAAAGGAACTAGGGTAATTGGAATAAAATGACCCTTTACATTAGTGTTTTGGGTAGCTGTAACTGGTTTTTGAGCTATTAAAACAACAACAAATAAGAAAACTGAACAATTCAACAATAAAAATCTCATGGCTATATATTGATGGTAAAAATAAGTAAATATTCGGGCTTACCTTTGCTCAAGTGAGAAAGCAACAAAAAACAACCATACTAGAAAAAATACTGGTACTAGATTATGCAGCCGAAGGAAAATCGCTGGCAAAAATAGATGGAAAAGTAGTTTTTATTGAAGGCGCAGTACCTGGCGATGTGGTAGATGTGCTTTTAACAAAAAATAAAGCCGACTGGGCAGAAGGCTATACTGTTAAAATGCATGAATTATCTGCCGATAGAGTAACTCCGTTTTGCACACATTTTGGTGTTTGTGGTGGCTGCCAATGGCAAATGCTTCCTTACGACAAACAATTATTTTATAAACACAAACAGGTTACCGATAACCTAACTCGTATAGCAAAAGTGGCGCTTCCTGCTATTGAACCAATTATTGGAGCATCTGCCACCGAAAAATACCGCAATAAAATGGAGTATACTTTTGCTACTCGCAAATACATTCCAACTGAAGAATTTCGTAAAATGAAGGCTGCAGGAGCCAATTTTGAGAATCAACCTGGCGCAGCAGGTTTTCATGTTCGTGGATTTTTTGATAAAGTAGTAGAAATTGATACTTGCTATTTGCAAGATGAGCCAACTAATTTTATACGTAAAACAATTGCCACTTTTTGTATCGATAACGAAATGCCCTTTTACAATATTAAAAAGCATGAAGGTTGGATTCGAAATCTACTTATTCGCACTAGCACTATCGGCGAATTAATGGTTAATGTGGTTATTGCTTATGAAGATGTAGCAGTGAGAATGAAATTATTAGATCTTCTGCTGCTGCAGTTTCCTCAAATTACTACACTACTATATACCATTAACAGCAAGAATAACGATAGTTTACAAGATCAACATCCCATCACTTATTTTGGGAAAGGCTTTATTATGGAAAAATTAGAAGACCTGTCTTTTAAAATAAGTCCAAAATCTTTTTTCCAAACAAATACCAAACAAGCAGAAAAGTTATATTCCATCACCAGAGATTTTGCCGAACTTAATGGAACACAGCTTGTTTATGATTTATACTGTGGAACAGGTAGTATTGGCTTATTTGTAAGTAAATATGCTAAAAAATTGGTAGGTGTAGAAATGGTAGCCGATGCAATTGAAGATGCCAAAGAAAATGCCGCCATCAACAATGTGCATCATGCCGAATTTTTTGCAGGAGATGTAATAGATATATGTAACGATGCGTTTTTTAATAAACATGGAAAGGCTGATGTGGTAATTACTGACCCGCCAAGAGCTGGTATGCACGAAAAATTAGTAAAGAAATTATTAGAGATAGCCGCTCCTACAATTGTTTATGTAAGCTGTAACCCAGCAACTCAAGCAAGAGACTTAGGTTTATTGAGTGAAAAATATAAAGTAACAAAAATTCAGCCAGTTGATATGTTCCCGCATACCTTGCATATTGAAAATGTAGTACAATTGAAATTAATTTAATAGCATGACCGAATTCAGACCAAGTAGATTTGAAATATTACCTACAATTGTTAAAAATCTGTTGATTATTAATGGACTAATTTTTTTAGCCCAAAATACATTGTCTGGCCCCAATGGATTTTTCGATTTTGAAGCTCTTTTTGCTTTACATGGTTGGCAGAGCTCTTTGTTTCGCCCATGGCAATTAATTACCCATATGTTTTTGCACGGCGATTTCGGGCATATTGTAGGAAATATGTTTGCCTTATGGATGTTTGGATCTATTCTAGAAAATTTATGGGGCTCAAAACGATTTCTTACATTTTATTTGATTTGTGGATTAGGTGCTGCATTTATTCATTTGCTTTTTTTAAGCTATGAGTTTATTCCATTAACCAATAGTTATGAAGCCATTTTTAAATTACATGATACTGGCGGAGAAGCGTTAAACAGAGCAATGATTAGCTTTATAGAGAAATACAATGTTCGATTTGAGAATCACCAAGAAATCATTCAAAATCTTCGCCTAAACCCTAACGATTCAGAATCTAGCACGCAAATGTTTGAAAGTCTAACCGCCTTCTATCAACGCAATTTAAATACAGCCACAATAGGTGCGAGTGGAGCTGTATTTGGTGTATTAGCAGCATTCGTATACCTATTCCCTAACACTTATATTTATGTTTACTTTTTAATACCCGTTAAAGCAAAATGGATTGGCTTACTCTACTTTACCTATGAATTGGTTTTTGCCGTTAGAAACACCGCAGGCGACAATGTTGCTCGCTGGGCGCATGTAGGAGGTGCGATAGTTGGTTTACTTATAGTAATGACTTGGAACAAAACAAAGAAAAAAACGTTTTATTAGTATGTCATCTCAATCATATAGATCTACCAAAAAAATATTACTAGGCCAAGACAATAATGCCCTAGTTATTTTATTTGCCATTAATGCCTTGGTATTTGTATTAATCAACTTTGTTAAAATTGTTTATTACTTATCTGATATTCCAATTGAGTTTTTTTACAAACAAATACTCGATTGGTTTACTATGCCCGCTGCCACTTCGGCTTTGTTTGTAAAGCCTTGGACTATTATTACCCATATGTTTACCCATTATAGTATTTGGCATTTACTATCTACTTGTGCATGGTTATGGGCATTTGGATATATTTTGCAAGATCTAGCTGGAAATAATAAATTAATACCCATTTATCTTTATGGAGGTTTTGTAGGAGCAGTTATTTTTGTGTTGACTAACAATATTTTTCCTGGCTTAGAAAAAAATATTTTAACCACTCCTCCTTTAATGGGTGGCGGTGCCGCAGTAATGGCTGTAGCTATTGCAACCACAACACTTTCTCCAGAATACCGCATATTTCCCTTGGTTAATGGAGGCATTCCTTTATGGGTACTTACGCTGATTTTTGTTGCTATTGATTTTGCATCTCAATCTAGTGGCAATGGGGGTGTTATTGCTTCCCATCTTGCGGGAGGTACAATTGGATTCTTTTTTGTTAAAGCACTAAAAAAAGGAACTGACTGGGGACTTTGGATGATTAATCTAGTAGATTGGATTGATGACTTATTTAGTCCAGAAAAAAAACATCTTAATAAAAAACAAAGCGAGAAACAATTTTATAAAAATAGTCGCAAGCCCTACGAGAAAATTGCCAATATTACTCAGCAGCGTTTAGATGAAATACTCGATAAAATTAATCTTCAAGGCTATTCTTTTTTAACTGATGAAGAAAAAGCATTTCTCCTAAAAGCTAGTGATGAAGACAATGATTAGCTAATTATTTTAAGTACGCAAATAGAGATTACTATTTTTAGTAATTTTAAGGATGGCTAAAAGCTGGCTACGTAGAACTACTAAGTCAATCATCATCATTGCAAATCTATTTGTAAGTATTGTTTTTTTAATTGCAGCGCTTTCACCTTATTTAAATCCGGCTAACTGGTGGGCGCATGGATTTCTTGCGTTAATCACTCCATACCTAATACTTACTTTAATTTTATTTATTTTATTTTGGTTAATAAGCAGACCTAAATGGGCGCTCATTTCTTTTATTGCGCTTGGTATTGGTTATAAGCAATTACCAGTAATATTTGCATTTAGTGGTGATTCTGGATTTATAAAAAGAAAGTCGGAAAATAGTTTTAGAATAGCCGATTGGAATGTGCAAAGCTTTATTGGTCTTACTAAAAATATCGCTGCCAAAAAGGCTATACGATTAGAAATAGCAGAAAGTATTTTAAAAAATAATCCCGATCTTATTTGTTTACAAGAGTTTAATAGTGCAATTAGAGAAAATAATATTATTCTATTTAGTAAAACACATCCTTATCATTATTTTTCTAAAGATTATCACAGAGATCAAAGCGACTATCAATCTGGATGTATCATTTTTTCTAAATATCCTGCAATAGATTCTGGTAAAATTGAATTCCCTAATGAAGAAAGTCTTATTTATATTGACATTTTAAAGGGTGCCGATACGCTCAGAATTTTTACAACTCATTTACAATCTTTCAAATTTAAAAAGAACGATTATGAAAATATTGAAAGAATAAAAGGCTCTGAAAATACTTCCTTCTCTGCTACTAAAAGCTTAATTAGCAAAATGAAGCTGGCTTATCAAAAAAGAGGTGTTCAAACCAACATGGTTAAAAAAGCTTTAAATGAAAGCCCTTACCCTTCTGTAATATGTGGCGATTTTAATGATGTTCCTAATTCTTATACCTATTTTAACATCAGACAAGATTGGCAAGATGCATTTTTAAAAAAAGACTTCGGTATTGGAAGAACCTTTATTTCATTAGCTCCCACACTCAGAATAGATTATATTTTAGCAGGTAATCAGTTCGAAATAAAGCAGTTTGATATGATCGACGAAGCATTGAGCGACCATATTATGCTTTTGGCTGATATTCGTTTGAAAAAATAAAATACTTTCGCAGTAATGTCTCTTAAAGTATATAACTCATTATCAAGGAAAAAGGAAGTATTTAAGCCTATCAACCATCCTTATGTTGGTATGTATGTATGCGGACCAACTGTAAGTGGTGAGAGCCATCTTGGGCATGCTCGTCCTTTCATTACATTCGATGTATTGTTTCGATACCTTATGCACCTAGGATATAAAGTAAGGTATGTTAGAAATATAACAGATGCTGGTCACTTTGAAGAAGAAGGTAGAGAGGCTGAAGATAAAATCAGCAAAAAAGCAATTTTAGAAAAACTCGAACCAATGGAACTGGTACAAAAATATACCAACCTCTATCATTGGGCAATGAGCCAATTTAATAATTTACCTCCTAGCATTGAACCAACTGCAACCGGACATATAGTGGAGCAAATTGAAATGATTAAAAAAATCATTCAAGATGGATATGCTTACGAGGCAAACGGATCGGTTTATTTTGATGTAGAAAAATACAATATTGATTTTTCAGCAAAAGGTCAACCTTATGGAATTTTAAGTGGCCGGAATTTAGATGATCAATTAGATTCAACTCGTGAATTAGATAATCAGGAAGAGAAAAGAAATAAAAGCGATTTTGCTCTTTGGAAAAAAGCGCCTGAAGAACATATTATGCGTTGGCAAAGTCCATGGGGCGAGGGTTTCCCCGGTTGGCATATTGAATGTTCTGCCATGAGTACTAAATACCTTGGTGATGAATTTGATATTCATGGTGGAGGTATGGACTTACAATTTCCACACCACGAATGTGAAATAGCACAAAGTACTGTTTGCAATCATAAAATGCCTGCACGTTATTGGTTACACAATAATATGATTACCATCAATGGCAGAAAGATGGGTAAGAGCTATAATAATGTAATTAAATTAAGTGAACTATTTAGTGGCAATCATGCAATGCTAGAGCAAGCATATTCGCCAGCTACTGTTCGTTTTTTTATACTTCAATCTCAATATAGAAGCACACTCGATTTTGGTAATGATGCATTACAAGGAAGTGAGAAAGCGTTGAAACGATTGATGGAAGCATTCGAATGGTTGATGCAACAGACAGAGATTGGCAGCATTGGCTCTGCAGTAGATGTTACCCTCGATGAAAAAGTAAAGAAGTTAGTTGCAGAATTTGATGAATTCATGAACGACGATATGAATACGGCGAAAGTAATTGCCAGTATGTTTGAATTAGTACCAGTTATTAATTCAATAAAAGATAAACATATTGCTACAACTGCATTACACAGCAATACTATTGCTCTTTTAAAAAAACAAATGCATGCTTTTATTATCGATATTTTTGGTTTGCAAAATACCAAGTCAGATAATAATGGTCAACTCGAAGGAGTACTACAACTTCTTATTAATATTCGTAAAGAAGCCAAGAATAGAAAAGATTTTGTAACCAGCGACAAAATTAGGAATGAACTTTCTACTCTCGGCGTTCAACTAAAAGATGAAAAAGATGGCGGAATGAGTTTTACCATTCAATAATTAATTTCCTGGATGATATTGCTTTTCTTTATTCTTCATTACATCATCTTTATAGAAAAAAATATCTTTAAATTTTCCATTAATAAATCCTTCTGCCTGATCTGTAAAATGATTGGAAGAAGGATCATTCGAATGTCCGCCTGTAACAATAGTTTTTGCTTTAAGCCGCGGACCAAACTCAACAGCTGCAATAAAACTATTACCAGAAAATCCATACCTGCCTTTTGTATCATTCATGGTTCTGCTCTCAAATGCAGCAAGGGCACCTAATTTAGAAGTAGTAAGCGCAACAGCCATACTTGGCTTAGTATCATTATATTGCTCATTAAACTTGCCCGTTAACCGTTGGTATCTATTAATAGTTCCCCAAGGAACTTCCCAAAATCCATATACCTTTTTTAAGTTTTGCATTACAGAACTTAGCACCTGCAACTGTAACTTGGTATCAATATTATTGGAAATACTATTAAGCCTTCCAATAACTTCAGTATTCTCTTCACGAGTTTCTGCACTAGGATAAAGGGTATTTAATTTAGCTGCCCAATCAACAGCCAAGGTTGTAGCAACAGAATTTGTATCAGAAGTTTTATTCCAAGCTTTTAATAAATCAATCGGTTTTTTTAATGCAGCTTTTAAAGTATCTGTTTCTCCTAACTGGTCATATGCTTTAAATAAGGTCGGAAATAAAATATCAAATGCAGTAAGGTATCTATTGTAGCCAATATCTATCAATCCATCTAAACTTATATTTTTTGTATCTTTTAATAATCTAATGGCATTTAATCCACGAGCATTTTGTCCGTCTGGCGCCATATAATAAGGATACTTTGTTTTATCAGGACTACTTTCTCCCGCACTGGCAAATGGAGTTGAGTTACAATTTTGAATCCAACCATTAACTGGATTTAATAAATGCACTGTTTCACTTAAAGGATGAATACCTTTCCATTCTGTTGCTGCAATAGTTCCATCAACCGGTAATAACCAATTATAAGCAATATCTCGCTTTGGAATAAAATTACCATGCCAATAAGCAATATTTCCTTTGTCATCTGCATAAACAGTGTTATTAGTAGTATTAGATAACCCTTCCATTGCTTTGGTATACTCTTCTAAATTATTGGCTTTTGTAGTTGCCCAAGATTGTACCAAAGCTCGTAAAGAACGATTGTATTCTTTTAAACTCAACCATTTTCCGTTTCGCTTTGCAACAATAGGTCCGTGATGGGTATAAAAACCTGTAAACTTTTTTGACAATAAAATTCCATCTTTTTTATAGCTGATGGTAATAGTTTTAGTTTTTATAGTCCGTTTTTTCTTTTCATACTCATATACCCATCCTTTTTTAGTTGGGGTTACTTTTTCTTCATACAAATCAGCCACATCGGTATATCCAGAAGTGTGCATCCAACCACAATGTTCATTAAATCCTTGGTAAATAAAAAGCTGCCCCCATGTTGATGCACCATAAGCATTTAACCCCTCGTCACTTACTATTTGCGCCTCACTTCTAAAATAAAAAGGAACATGCGGATTAATATATAGCATGGCGTTTTTTGTAGCACTTCGCGATGGGGAAATTGCAAAACCATTTGATCCTCTGTCTTCTATATCTCTATCAAGAAAAACAGCAGCTGTTGTTTTTGCTGATGGATTTTCATAAAATTGTTTTATTTCTTCAATGCCCGCTCCACCAGTACTAGTTGCCGATACACTGCCATCGGTATACATCAAGTGAAACCATGGTTCAAACTTTTTTAATACTACCGGCTGAACTTCAGGGTGTTTATAGAGAAAATAATTAATTCCATCTGCATGTGCAATTAATAATTTTTTTAACCAAATAGGGCTTTTTTGAAAATCTTTTTTTGCATCATTACTATCTGCAATTAGTCGCATTAATAAATCATTATACAAAACTTTCTCGCCTTCCATTTCTGCTCGTCGCCCAAGCATTTCTAAATAATTGCGTTCTACCCTTTCAAAATTCTCTTCACACTGAGTAAACATTAAACCAAATACTGCATCTGCATCTGTTTTTCCATATATATGTGGAACACCATAAATATCTCTAACAATATTTACTTGTTTTGCTTGAGCTTCCCATTTAATTATGTCTCCTGAAGTCTGACTATGAATAGATGAACTAACCCCTATCAATAATAAAAATGCAATTACTTTATTTTTCATGTTATTTCTTTTGTTATTAATATCCCCATCCTTTCATTACAGCTAAATCTTGCTTTACACATTCAATTGGAGCAATCCCTTGATAAGCTTCTTGTTCAATTATTAAATGCTTTGTTCCTCCATTTTTTAAGCCTTCTACAATTAATTCTTTTACTACTTGTACTCCTTTTCCTAAAATAGTACTTTCATATGCACTACCCTTTGCATTCATAATTTCATCTTTAACATGCATCGAAATAAATCTTCCCGGATTATTTTTTACAATAGCCATTGCGTCTGCACCAGTTCCGTATAAGTTACCAAAATCTAATTGTTGAACTACTAAATTAGGATCTGTATTTTTTAGAATGATTTCATAAACTGTTTCATTTCCCATCATTTGAGTAAACTCAAAATTGTGGTTGTGGTAACCGAAGCGCATACCCGATTTCTTACATAATTCGCCCGACTTATTAAATACTTCCATGTATTTAAGCATATCATCTTTTGTTTTACGAAGGCTTTCATCTAACCATGGACTAATTACTAAATCTTGACCAACTGTGGCTGCATCTTCAACAGTATACTTCCAGCTATCAGAAAAATCTTTTTTTGCAGCATCCCAATGAGATGGACCCATAACAGTATGTCCGCTTGGCATTTTGAGACTTAAATCATCTAATATTTTTTTAAATTCTGTAGCTGTGTATCCATAAAACTTTCGATTAGTATAGCTAGCGTGCTCTACATTTCTATACCCCATATTAGCAAGGGCTTTTAAGGTACCCAAGGGATCTTTTTTCATATCCTCTCTTATTGAATACAATTGAATACCTACAATAAATTTATGCTTTTTTGCTGCCATCAATAAAGAAGGCGAAGCTGCTGTAATAATTGCTGCCATTGAAGATTGTTTGATAAAAGACCTGCGTGTAGTTGGCATAAGTGTTGAATTTAAATTTATAGGATACAAAGTACAAAATTTTTAACCGAAAGCCTAACTTGCAGTAGTGAAAACGGCAACTGTACATGAAATAAAACAAGAATTATTGGCAAGTCCAGATAAAGTACTTGTAGATCTCTGCTTAAGACTCTCTAAATTTAAAAAGGAAAACAAAGAACTGCTTACCTATTTATTATTTGAAGCGCATAATGAGGAAGGCTATATTAATGAAGTTAATTCCTTAATTAATGATGAGTTTAGTAGTTTAGACAAATCCACCAACTTATATTTTGCAAAGAAAACTATTCGTAAAATTTTACGCATTGCCAATAAGCATATACGTTATACAGGATCAAAGCAGGCCGAGGTAGCTGTATTACTTCACTTTTGTACAACTTTAAAAAGTCACGGAATCCCTTTTAATAAAAGCACAGCGCTTAAAAACCTTTTTGATCAACAGATCAAAAAAATAAAAATTTCATTAGCATCATTGCACGAAGATCTTCAATATGATTTTCAAAGAGAACTCAATTTATTATAGTTATTTTTCCTCGTCGAAGAAAAGTTTGTAAAAATGTTTGCCGCTGCGTTCATCATATCCCTTTTCTATAAGATCTTTTCTTCCATGAATGTAAACATGAAAATTTTTGTCGAGCTTTAAAATACTTTTAAAAAAACGTTGTTGTTTTTGTACTGCTGCCAGATTAATATCAAAATTGTCTACTATATTAACCTGCTTGGCAACTTCGTATTGTTCTTTGTATTGAGAAAAACAGTCTATTACTTCAGGATGAAATAGTACTTCTTTATTAAATTCATCTAATTGAAACTGATCGTGGGTTTTAAAATATTCCATACTTCTTTGAAGCATATCTATCTGATCCGTCTTTTTAGTTTCAAACTGTTCATTAAGCTCATTACTAATGAAAAGTTTACACATTCCTAAAGCCGCATTGGTATGATGGTAACTATTTTCTATAGGACTGATTTGTAGAAAATCATTTTTCCAAAAGCCTGAATCTCCATTTTTAGAGCTGTTCGACTCTATTGCAAAAGCTAAATATCCTTCTTCAGCATCTTGTTTTAAAATAAGCACTCCTTTTTCTGGCTTTTTAAGTTCTACTCCTTCATCTATCAATAAATTGATCGCTTCTGTGCTTTTGGCTATTTTTAAATAGTTCTCTTTAGAACTAACATGAAAAAGACCGATTGCATCCAAATATTGATCACCAAATGGCACTTGTTTAAAATAAACAACATAGAATTCACCCGATTGAACAAAAACTGTCTTACTTTTTAAATGAAGATGTTCGGCTAATTGCTTGCTAATTGGTTCAAAATCACCTGGATAATGAAATAATTGATCGATTGCTTTATAAACCAAATTGTCTTCCTTGTCCAATCTATATTGTTCGGCCTCGTTTAAGGGTTTTAGCATGAATTGAACCAATACTTTTTCTACATCATTTTGATTGATTTCCAATGCTTTATTCGACAAAAATAGCTGTCCGCCTTGAGCTGAATTGCCCGCCTGGTGCACAATTAGCGATTTTATCTTAATAGTTGATACATCATTCATATTGCTGCTAAGTTAGCCTGAAAACTAACTTTTTAAAAAGCAAATTCGGAATTAGGCATTTTTTTTCGGAACTTCACCAAATTATCAACTAAACTACTTATTTAATGTACGCCCAGATTTGGACAAAATACTTGCCTATTATTCGCATATTATTAAAGCGTACTCGCCAAGAAGGTCAAACCCTTGATCTTAATAGGATTGATTTTGAAAGGATGGGATCTGGTCGTAAAGCAGGTTATAAATTTACCATTGAGTTTACAAAAGGACGCGTAAGTAACCTAATAAGCAGCTCTGCTTTAGCTTCGGACCTAGCATTGGTGATGTTAGAAGATAAAGCCACCAAAGAATTTTTAGAAGGCGGTGAATACACTGTTTCTTTAAATACCAAATTCCAACTATTATTGAAGAATGTAACTCCTACTGAAGAAGTAGCGGAGTAATTTATTTTGGTTGAAACACTTCAATCATTAACCCGTTTGGTGCCAGCATAGTCATTACTTTGCAATTACCAACCAATGGATCTTTAAAATCGGTTGGTTTCATCACAATTCTTACTCCTGCATCTTTAGCTCTATTATAAATAGTTTTAATGTTTTTAGTGGAGAAGCTAAACATACCAATTCCTCTGTTAGGCAAGCGAGGAGCCGCGTTTGGAATAGATCGTTTATTGTCTTTAAAATCTAAAAAGAGCAAATGTCCACTTTTAGCACCCTTAGAAAAAACAATTGTAAAACGAAAAGGCACATTAGGTTCTATCCCTAAAGCAGAACCTTCGCCTGTTCTCCATTCTGTGTCTTTCCTAATTTCCATACCCAGAACCTCAGTATAAAATTTTATTACCTGTTTGCTAATTCCTGTAACAACTTGTGCTGCATAACCCGGCCCTCCTTTTAAAGTTACAGCATCGTAATCGGATAATTGAGGCATTCCATTGCCTCTTTCAATACCAACTACATGAATAAAGTCAGGAGCTTTATAAATAGTTTCTAAATATTTATATTTCGATCCATCGGGCTTGCTTAAAACAGCAGCTTGGAGTGGTGCCATTGAAGAAAATCCTAAACCATGTAACATAGAATCTAATAGCTCTTCGTTGGCATTAGGAAACCCTAATGTAAATGGACCCATTTCTCTGCTATTGTAGTTTTTGTGAATTAAGGGGGATTTTTTATTCAAAACAACTACCCTAATTTTTACATTTTCAGGCACTGTAGGACGATGTAAGAGATAGACAGAATAATCAAGGGCTGAAGGCAAATCCCAAAGTTCCATTTGCAAATTCCTTTCTTTCTTACCCATAGAAACTGGTCCAACCAAAGTCATTCCCATTCCTTTTACATAAAAAAGCTTTACACTGTCTAAATTAGAAGTACAAATAGTTACTGTATGCAATGGACTGCACAATGCATCAGCAACTCTAGATTCCGGATCGGTAATATCTTTAATATAAAGAGGTACCTGAGCTGAAATAAGTTTCACTGTCAAACAGCCAATAAATAGCAGTAGCTTTTTTGTCAAGAAATTGATTTTAATAACTAAATCTATCAAAAATAGTTAACTTCATTAACTATTCATATGTATCAACAACAAATTATAATTGAAGACCAAGGCCTCCGTGATGGGCTTCAAACACTATCTGTTAACGTATCGCTAGATGATAAATTGTATTTTATTCATCAGTTAATGGATGCTGGACTTAAAAGAATTCAAGTTGCGAGTTTTGTTAACCCCAAACTAGTGCCCCAAATGGCCGATGCAGGGGCAATCTGCGCTCAGCTCCCTCAAACCTCATCTGTTGTTTTTAGTGGATTAGTGTTGAATATAAAAGGGGTTGAAAGAGCTATAAAAGCTGGCTTAAAACATTTAGCAATTTCAATTTCAGCAAGTAATACGCACAGTTTAAAAAATACCAATAAAACAATAAATGAAGCAAAAATTGAATTTGCTCAAATGGTTAGAATTGCCCAAGACGCTGGCATTACTGTTAGAGGTGGAATTCAGTGCGCTTTTGGATGTAGATATGAAGGAGCTATAGCAGAAGATTTGGTAGTTGAATTAGCAAAACACCATATAGATTGTGGCGTTCCCGAAATTGCCTTAGCCGATTCAACAGGAATGGGTAACCCATTACAAATAAAAAGTGTAGTAACAAAAGTTAAAACGGTAATTGGCAATACGCCTATTGCATTGCACTTGCACAACACCGAAAATAAAGGATATGCCAATATGTTGGCAGCAATAGAAACTGGCGTTTATCAATTTGATACTGCATTTGGTGGATGTCCTTTTATTAAAGGAGCCACCGGAAATATTGCCACCGAAGATGCCGTTCATTTATTACATCAGATGGGTTTTATCACCGGAATTGATATGTATAAAGTGGGCGAAATAAGTAAAAATATGGAACAATTAATAGGTGAAAAATTACCTGGATTAATGTATAAACTATTTGATCAGCATGATATAAAAATCACTTGATAATATGGGTCAAACTATTGCAGAAAAAATATTATCTGAGCACGCGGGCGAAAAAGTATTTGCTGGTGAGCTTTGTATTGTTCCTGTTGATGGATGCATGGCAACAGATACTACAGCCCCTTTAGCTATAAAAGCTTTTAAAGAAATGGGTGGTACAAAAGTGTTTGATAAAAACAAAGTACATTTAATTATTGATCATGCAGCACCCGCACCTAACGAACGTATTGCTAACCTACATAACCTAATGCGCAATTTTGCCAATGAACAAGATTCATCATTATATGATATTGGTAGCGGCATTTGTCACCAAGTAATGGTAGACCATCATAAAGTAAAACCCGGTGATATTTTTATGGGAGCAGATAGCCATACCCCAACTTATGGTGCGCTCAATGCATTGGCCTGTGGTGTAGGTAGTACAGACCTTGCAGCGGTAATGCTTACAGGAAAAATATGGTTGAAGGTTCCGCAAAGCATTAAAGTTATTCTTCACGGTAAAAAATTACAACCTGGGGTTTCGGCAAAAGATTTAGTGCTAGAAGTAGTGAAACAACTCACTATTAGTGGAGCAACTTATCAATCTGTTGAGTACCATGGTGAGGCGGTAGACTCAATGTTGTTATCGCAACGAATGGTACTCTGTAATATGGTAGCAGAAATGGGAGCTAAAACAGGAATTGTTTCTCCGGAAGGATTAGAATTGCCATATGCATTTACTCCTACTTATGCTGATACTGATGCAGTTTATAGCAGCGTAATAGAAATTGATGCATCTTCTATCAAACCAAAAATTGCTATTCCAAATTCTCCTGATGATGTACACGATGTGAAAGAATTTATAGGTACAAAAATTTCATATGCATTTATTGGAACCTGTACCAATGGTAGATTAGATGATTTACAAATTGCGGCAAAAATTTTAAAAGGAAAACAAGTTGCACGAGGAGTAAGAATGATTATTGCACCGGCAAGCAGACAAGTTTTGATTGAAGCATTAAAGGATGGTACCATTCAAGCTTTAATTGAAGCAGGTGCAACAATTATTAATAGTGGCTGCGGGCCATGTGTAGGTAGTCATGAAGGTGTGCCAGGAGATGGAGAAGTAGTAATAAGCGCGGCAAATAGAAACTTCAAAGGGAGAATGGGAAATCCGAATGCACAAATATATTTGGGAAGTCCAGCTACTGTTGCAATGAGTGCACTCTATGGAGAAATTACAGAACCTTAAGAACCATGATTCTACGATTAAAATGATTATTGGGAGTTTATGGAATTAAAGTATTCAGATATAACAGGAGGTGTAATTGGATGTGCAATGGAAGTACATCGGGTTCTTGGCTGTGGATTTCATGAATATATTTTTCAAAGAGCACTTGCAATTGAATTAAAAAAAGCTCAGATTAAATTTGAGGAGCAATACGAAATAAGTGTTTTTTATAAAGGAGAAATTATTGGTAAAAGAATAGCAAATTTTTTAATTGAAAATAAAATTACACTAGAAATTAAAGCTGTAACGAATTTGGAAGATGTTCATTTAGCACAAGGTTTAAATTATTTAGAAGCAAGTGGTTTAGAAGTTGGCTTGCTAATCAACTTTGGGGCAAAAACGCTTCAATTTAAAAGGCTTCAAAATAAATTATATCGCTCTAATCCTATTAATCTATAAATCATGGTTCTATGACCGCACACGTTTACGGAAATAATATTGATACTGACAGAATAATTCCTGGAAAGTATACTAAAACATTAGACATTGCTTCATTGGCAGAACACGTAATGGAAGACCTTGATCCTCAATTCCATCAAAAATTTAAGCATGGTGATATTATTGTAGCTGGAGAAAATTTTGGTTGTGGCTCATCACGAGAGCAAGCCCCTATCGCCTTAAAAGCTGTTGGTATATCGGTTGTAATTGCTAAATATTTTGCACGTATCTTTTTTAGAAATGCCATTAATATAGGATTAACAGTTTTAGAAATACCCAATCATGATATTCACAATGGAGATCAATTAGAAATTGATTTATTGAACGGAACTGTAAATAATATCACACAAAATAAAATTTACAAGGCTACTAAATTGCCTAAAGTAATGTTGGACATTATGAATGAAGGTGGACTAGTTAATTATCTTAAAAAAAATAAAGATTACCTACTTGCATGAGTTTGCCATTAGAAAATATTAGGGTTTTAGAATTTACACATGCTGTAATGGGGCCAACTACTGGTTTACTATTAGCAGATATGGGCGCTGAAGTAATTCATATAGAATCACCTCAAGGCGATGAAACACGAAGACTTAAAGGATTTGGAACAGGCTACTTTCCTTTTTACAGTAGAAATAAAAAAAGTTTAGCAATCGATTTAAAAACCGCAGAAGGGAAAAAAATAATTAATCAATTAGTGGTTACAGCAGATATTGTTGTAGAAAACTTTGGTCCCGGAACAATGGACAGATTAGGTTTTGGATATCAGCAACTAAAAGAAATAAATTCTCGTTTAATTTATTGTTCATTAAAAGGATTCGCATCAGGCCCATACGAAAATCGACATGCCATGGATGAAGTGGTACAAATGATGGGAGGCTTAGCATATATGACTGGTAGGCCAGGAGATCCATTAAGAGCTGGCACTTCAATCATAGATATTACTGGTGGCATGTTTGGTTATATTGGCATTTTGATGGCATTGTATGAAAGAGAAAAAACAGGCAAGGGTAAAAAAGTAAAAGCCAGCCTGTTCGAAACAACGGCATTTTTAATGGGGCAACATATGGCATATGGAGCTATTACAAAATCGCCTGTACCTCCAATGCCTGCAAGGATAAGTGCATGGAGCATCTACAGAATTTTTGAAACAAAAGATAATGATCAGGTTTTTGTTGGAATCATTAGCGAAAAACATTGGGAACGTTTTTGTGATGCATTTAATCAATTAGATTGGAAAAATGATCCTAGACTAAATACTAATAACGGAAGAATTGATCAAAGAGAATGGTTTATTCCTGCTGTAGAACAATTAATGCAACAATATACCAAGCAAGAAATTATGAATAAATGCGAATTGGCTGGTATTACATTTGCGCCAATTTCTAAACCCGAAGATTTATTTGATGATATTCAATTGAATGAAGGAAATAGTTTATTAGAAACAACCTTACCAGACGGAACAATTACTAAACTACCAAAAACACCAATTGAATATGAAGGAGCGGAGATTATATTAAACATAAACCCGCCAAGTATTGGAGAACATACGAATGCAATTTTAATTAGTTTGGGTTATTCTGAAAATGAAATTACTGAATTACAAAATCAACAAATAATAAAACAATAATGAAAAAATTACTTTTAGCATTTATACTATTGAGTACTTTACAATTAAGTGCTCAAAAAAATAAAAAAGATAATAAAGGCAATAATAAAGCAGCAGAAATAGCAGTATTGGAGCTTCATCAAAAAAAATTCGATTGGATGATTAACAAACAATATGATTCATTGCAAATGGTTTTAGAAAAGCAATTGGTATATATTCATTCTAATGGGTGGATAGAAACTAAAGCAGAAGTAATAGCTGATTTAAAATCCGGCAAACTCAACTATTTAAAAGTAAATGTAACAGAAGCAAAAGCAAGAATATATAAAAATACTGCCATCGTAAACGGAAAGGGGATTTTTAATGTAATGCTCGAAGGCAAGCCTGTAGAAATAAATTTATTATATACGGAAGTATACATCAATAAAAAAAATAAATGGCAATTAGCAAGCAGACATGCCAATAAAATATAAACAATGGAATTAAGCAATAAAACAGCAAGAGAAATTTTTGAAATTGTAAAAGCAAATCCTTCAAGGGCAAAATTTGGCTTTGGCAAAAAAGCAGCAATTATAAATATTGATATTCAAAAAGCTTATACCTGTATTGATGAGTTTAAAACTGCCTACCAAACAGATCCAAATCAAATTCAATACATCAATCAGATAAATGAATTAGCAAGAGTAAAAAAATTGCCTGTAGTTTTTACTTATGTTGCTTATATGGATTCTGCCGAAGATGCTGGTATATGGGGCACTAGAACCAATACAGAAGACTCTTTACAAAATATTAAATTTGGTTCTAGAAGAGCCGAATTTGACGACAGGTTAATTGTTGATAGAAATAATGATGTGATTTATTGTAAAAAAATGCCATCTCCATTTTTTGAAACACCATTACAATCTCTACTAGTTTGGCATCAAATAGACACGGTGATACTTACAGGTGGAAGTACTTCTGGATGTATTAGAGCCGCAGCAATAGATGCATTATCTAGAGGATATAGAACCATTGTACCAGAAGAATGTGTTGCTGATAAACATGAGAGTTATCATTTTGCCAATCTAACTGATATGGCATTAAAATATGCAGATGTTGTTTCTGTAAAAGAAGTGATTGATTATTTAAAATAATTATTGATATGATGCAAGACCCTCAACTATATGATTTTTGGCGATACAAAAATCGGTCAAAAATTACTTGGAAAAATGGTGCTCGTATTGCTTTTTGGGTAGCCCCTAATATTGAATTTTATGAACTAAACCCTCCTAAAAATCCACAACGAACTCCATGGGCAAAACCAAACCCAGATATCACGGGATATAGCATGAGAGATTATGGAAATCGGGTTGGTCATTATAGAATGATGGAAGCTATGGACAAGCACAATGTAAAAGGTAGTATTTCTTTATCTGTAGCAATGTGCCAACATCATCCTGAAATTATTAAAGAATGTGTTGACCGAAACTGGGAATTTTTCTCACATGGCATATACAATACTAGGTATTGTTATGGAATGGACGAAGCGCAAGAAAGAGCAATTATTGAAGATGCATTTAAAACAGTAAAAGAAGCAACCGGTCAAACTGTTGCAGGTTGGTTGGCTCCTGCATTAACTCATACAGAACGAACTTTTGATTTAATAGCTGAATATGGAGTAAAATATACCTGCGATTTATTTCAAGATGATCAACCTCAACCTATAAAAGTAAAAACGGGTAAACTTATTTCGATGCCCTATTCTTTAGAAATAAATGATGTTATTTGTTATAATTCTTATCTATACAGTCCCCGACATTATGGAGATGTAATTAAAAAACAGTTTGATACGCTGTATGAAGAAGGTGCTCAAAGCGGTACTGTAATGTGTATTCCATTACATGCATATTTAGTTGGACATCCGCATCGCATAAAAGCTTTTGAAGAAGCATTGGCTTATATAACTTCTTACAAAGATGTTTGGGTAACTACAGCTGCTGAAATTGCTGATTATTATTATGAAAATTATTATGATTCTTTTTCGGCTTCTACCAATCAACCAAATAACTTAATAACCCAATAACTTAATAACTCACCATGCCTCTAGAGCAAGAATTCCTCGAATACCCTTTGCGCCGCCATGGTATGGACCATGACCGATATGCTTGGAGTAATTTATTTGAAAGAAAACCAATAGAATGGTCTAGTAACAAAAAAATGGCATTGCTTACAGTTGTGCCCGTTGAATTTTTCCCACTTAATCCTGTTGGAAAACCATTTAAGGCTCCTGGGAGTATGGTAACTGCTTACCCAGATTTCAGGCATTATTCTACACGCGATTATGGCAATAGAGTAGGTATTTATCGTTTCCTAAAATTGTTTCAACAATTAGGCATTAAAGGAACTTTTGCAGTAAATAGCGATGTTGCAAAAAGATACCCACTTTTGATACAAGATATTTTGGAAGATGGTCATGAAATTATGGCGCATGGTATTAATATGGATACGTTACATTATGGAGGTTTAGATGAAGTAATAGAAGCTGCGCAAATAAATAATTGTTTAGAGACTTTGAATTCAATTTGTAAAAAGAAAATTAAGGGTTGGCTATCACCCGCATATTCGCAATCTTTTAATACGCCTGATTTATTAACTGCTGCAGGTATTGAATATTGTGGTGATTGGGCCAATGATGATTTGCCATACTTAATGAAAACAAAAAATGGTTCACTGATTAGTTTACCAGTATCTCAAGAAATTAGTGATCGTCAAATCATTACCAATTACCATCATACAGAAGAAAGTTATGTACAACAAATTAAAGATCAATATGAAGTGTTGAATGAAGAAACCTCAAAATATGGAGGTAGAGTAATTTCATTAACCTTACACCCATATATTACGGGCTTGCCTTATAGAATTAATTATTTGAAGGAATTACTGAGCTGGATAATAAATCATTCCAATACTTTTACAGCTTCAGCAGAAGAAATAATAACAACATTAAAATAATAAAAAATGAATTTACAAATTAAGGGACAATTATTTATTGTAGGTGGTGCAACATCTGGTTTTGGCAAAGCCATTGCAGAAACATTAATTGCAGAGGGAGCAAATATTATAGCAATTGCTCGTGGTGAAGAAAAATTACTTGCACTAAAAGCTACAGCAGAAGAGCAAATAGAAATTTTGTCTGGTGATTTATCCAAACCTGCAGTTTTACAGGCCTTAATTGCAATGGTAGGATCAAAACAAGTACATGGCATATTGGTAAATGCTGGAGGTCCACCAGCAAAAACAGTAATGGAAACAACACTTGAAGATTGGGATAACGCTTATCAAACTTTACTTCGCTGGAAAGTTGCGCTTACGCAGGCATTTGTGCCAGGTATGGTTAAATCTGGCTATGGAAGAATTGTTTATATAGAAAGTCATACAGTAAAGCAACCATTAGAAAATTTAGTATTGAGTAATTCATTAAGAGTTGCTGTTGTTGCAATGGTAAAGACACTATCTACCGAAATTGCCAAGTCTGGGGTAACATTAAATATTATGGGGCCTGGCTCTCATAATACACCAGCTATAGATAGATTATACATAAAGAAATCAGAACAAACTGGTATTCCTTTTGAGGATGTAAAAAAAACAGCTATACAACTAATACCAGTTGGTGTTTTAGGAGAAGCAAATGATTTTGCAAGTTTAGCGGTATGGTTGTTAAGCCCTGTAAGCAGATTTATTACTGGTCAAACAATAACTGTTGATGGAGGTGCTGTGAAAGGAGTAATGGGATAAAAAATATTAGTTAACTAGGTTAATTAATATTGCTTAACTTACTTTTAATATAAAAACCGAAGCATGAAAAAATATTATTGCTGGGTAGTACTTGCCTGTTTGTTTTTAATGTATATGGCTAGTAATGGTATAGTACTCAACACATTTAATTTATACTTACCTGAATTTGCGAAAGAATTTAATGTGGATATTGCTAAAGCAACTAGCTTAGCTGCTATACTTTATTTAGTATTGGCATTGCCTTTACCATTTGTAGGAAACTTACTGGAACGCTTTTCTCCAAAAGTTTTAATAGTAACTGGCGCAATAGGTGTATCTGCAGGTTTGTATTTTTTATCTATTGCCACTAGTTTTGGTATGATTCAAATTTTTGTAATAGTCTACCCGCTGTTTTTATGCTTGGTTGGTTTACTCACAAGCATGTACGTAATTAATAACTGGTTTGTAAAATACAAGGGTATTGCAACTGGTATTTTGCTAATGGCAAGCAGTGTTGGTCCAGCTATTTTTGCACCTTTAGTAGGGAAATGGATAAAAACTTTAGGTTGGCATACTGCTGCAGAATATCAATTCATTTTGTGTTCAATTTTAATTATTATTCCTGCATTACTCGTATTTAGTCACCCTTCAAAGCTCAACACATTTGCAGATGGCATTCCCGGAACTATTGGCAGGCAGCCTAAAGTAGATAAAGCAGAAAGTAAATCTTTATTAAAAAAAGCATTGGCATCAAGAGAGTTTTATATGGTAGCATTGGTAACAGCAGCTTTGTGGTTTTGCATTGGAGGTTTTATTCAGAATCAGCGCAATTATCAAGTTGATTTAAATTTAGATGTAGCTCAAAGTGGAAAGCTGCAAGGTATTTTCTTTTTATGTGGTTTACTGGGGAAACTACTATTTGGATTCTTGGGCGATAAATTTGATGTGAAAAAAATAATGCTTATAAGTGTTTTTAATATGCTTTTAGGTTGCGTTTTTTTATACATGAGCTTACAAAATCATCAATTCATTATTCCATGTGCAATTGTATTTGGTTTAGGATATAGTGGAACATTTACTATGATTCAGTTATATATAATAAATCTGTTTGGTGGAGCAGCATATGGAACAATTTTAGGCATGCTTTCTTTTATAGATACTATTTCTGCATCACTAGGTGTTGCTATATTGGGTGGCATGCGTAAATCAAATGGTAATTACGAAAAAGCATTTATATTGATGATGATACTAACTGTGATTTCTTTATTGGCTACTTATATTATTAATCAAAGAGCAACAAAGGGTTTACTGTTAAAATAAGGTTTAACAAGAATGATTAAAAAAAACATCAACGCATCTGTTATATTTCACATCATTAAACTTTCAGAAACATGGAAGCGAAATGGTGATAGCATTACACAGGAATTTGGTATTACCACTCAACAATGGTTTATTTTATTGCTCTTAGCAAAAGATCCAAATATTTTGTATTTCAAACTTAATCCACACGAAAAACCTTTAATGGCAAAAGAGCTTGCCGAAGCATTGAATGTAAGCAGGGCGAATGTTACCAATTTATTAATCATTCTACTCAAGAAAAAATTAGTTGCTCAAGTAGAAGATGCTTTTGATAAAAGAAGAAAACGGTTATCCTTAACCGATGCAGGTATAAAAATGGTAGATCAAATAGAGAAAGTGAGAAATGAATATAATAAACGTCTCTTTGCTAAGTTTAGTAAATCAGATAAAGAAACCATGATTAAATTCATGAATACTTGTTTAATGGGAATGCATTCAACTAAGTAATTTACTTGGTACGATTATAAATAATAGGTGTATTCCATGTAGTGAGTAATTTACCATCTTTTTCAACTTGCTCAAGTACACGCAATTGTTTTTTAGTAAACTTTTCTGTTAGTGTAAATTTCATACCATTACCAAGGTCGTTGGGAGAAACAGTATTAAATGTTTTATCAATTGTATTCCAAGTATAATCAGCGCCTTTAAAAGTTGGAGAAGGCAATAGCTTTGTATAATCAAAAACCAATTCAGCATTATCATTACGAACTTTCTCTTTTTTAATATCGGTTAATTGAAATGTTGTTAACCTAATAATTTCTCCTTCTTTTTCTTCAAATAAAAATAAATATGGCTTTAAGTCGAGCTGTTTCCCTTCCATTAAATAATAACTCTCTTCAATAATAAAAAACCCTTTTAAACTTGCAGGTATGTTTTTTACTTTATCATTAGCAAATCTGTTTACATGTACCGCCAAGGGATGAATTTGTTTTCCGGCTTTTATCTCTGCAACTACTTGCTTACTATTATCAAAATCGCCGGTAATATAATGTTGAAAGCGTTTCAATAATAAAGATTGTTTTTGTGCTTGTAGTGTTGAAGAGAACAATACTAATGCGAACATTATTTTTATGACTTTTCTCATGATTTTTATTTTACTTTTTTGCTAATATTAGTAAGATTTCTCTCTCGCTCTTAGCGAGATCGAAATGACGCCCTTACTTATCTATACTTCTTCGCACTCCATGGAGCAGCTATAGGTTGATCTTTAATAATAAATACTTTCTGACGCATAAAGCGTTGGATGGCTGATGGCCCCATTCTTGTACCTCCAATACCGCTCATTTTAAATGAATTTTTTTCACCTTCATGCATGATTGCAGTTAATGCACAATCGTTAATACTAATAGCTCCTCCATCAATTTCTTTTCCTACTTCCATTGCTTCTTCTACTGTTCCAGCAAATACTGCTGCACTTAAACCATAAATGGTTCCATTGGCCAAAGTAATAGCTTCTTCTTTAGTTGAAAATGGCATGATTGGCATGATTGGTCCAAATGTTTCTTCTTGCATTATCTTCATATTATGTGTAACATTAATCAATACAGTTGGCTTACAATAGTATCCACCATTAATTAATTCACAAGATGAATTGCCAGTAAGTATTTCTGCACCTTGTTCAATAGCATCAGATAAATGTTCATTAATGATACCAGCTTGCTTTTCAAAAATAATTGGTCCGATTTCACCATAATGAATATCTATTGAATTTAATATCAAATCATTTGCTTTTTCAACCAATAGTTCAGTAAATTTTTCAACTACATTTTCTTGTACATAAATTCTTTCTATGCTTAAACAACTTTGACCAGCATTTGCAGTACTTCCCCATAAAATGGAAGTAGCGGCTAATTCTAAATCAGCCGATTCCAGAACAACCACAGGATCTTTGCCGCCTAATTCTAAAAAAACTGGAATCATACTTTTACTTGCAGCATCATACACTTTTTTACCAGTTGCTGTACTTCCTGTAAAGCAAATTAAATTACAAGTCTTAACCAATTCAGCGCCAACAATTCCATCTCCAGGTATATAAGCAAAAATCTTTTTTATTCCAGGTACAGCATCAATTGTTTGTTGTATAACAGCAATAAACCTTGGCGTTATTTCACTAGGTTTAACTACTACTGAGCATCCAGCCAATAATGCCGGTATGGTATCAATTAAGGATAGTAGTAAAGGAAAATTCCACGGAGAAATCACTCCTACTAATTCAAAAGGTACTAGGTTTTGTTGCAATTTTATAAATGGTATTGAAGAATTTTTTTGTTCAGATGGAGTAAATAAACGCTTAGCAATATCACACCATCTATCAATTGAAGATGCTACTAAATCTACTTCTAAGATAGTTTCCCATTCTCTACCAGTATCAATACACAAAGCATTGATTAATGCTTCTCTATTTTCAATTACAGCCAATTTCCATTCTTGTAAAATAGCAATTCTATTTTCAACTCCTGTTTTAAACCATTCATGTTGATTTTTAAGTAATTCTAAACATATATTACTTACTGCTGCTGGCGTTAAATCAGGTATTTCGTAATCGTATTGCCCAGTTCGGGGGTTTCTAATTTTCATCATTTTTTATTTAATCATTGGTCATCCACAAACAAAGAACACCATATAATCCCTATAATACTCCACGATGCTTTAATGCTTCAATTACCCCTAATTGAGTTTGTACAAAATGTGAACGTTCAGCTTTTTTATCAACAAGCGAATTAGCAGGGTATATAGATTGTTGATAGGTTTTAGCAAAGAGTTCCATTCTCTGCCGAGATAAATAATTACCCATTCCTGGACGATTACGGTGATGCCGCAAAGCATCAATATGAATAGTAGCATTGGCCACCATACTTTCGCCAAAACCGGCTTCAATTAATTTAATCCCTTCATATTGTACAATTTGCGAATGTCCATCGGTTGATGATGCAGGTATTGCATAACCAGTAATACCAGCACTATTGGCACTTATTATATAAGCCATATTTTCTATTGATCGCGCTAGCTTAGCAATATTTTTAGGCGTAAGTGTTAGTGCGCCTACTTCAGAAGTAGCATGTAAAAAAACTTCTGCTCCGTTTAATGCCATACATCTTGCAATTTCGGGATAGAGAATTTCTTCCGAAGCTATACAAGCCAAATTTCCAATAGCCGTTTTTGCAACAGGAAATAAACTTTCTTCTCCATAAATTTTTATGTACTCATCTAATACATCATGTGGAGTAGGAGCAAACATGCTGTTTAATCTTCTATACCTTAGAATTAATTCTCCATCAGGACTAATAATAAAACTAGCTTGAAAATATAGTTCAGGAAAATGAGGATCTAACTCATATAAATTTCCACTTAAATAAACTTGTGTGTCAATAGCAATTTGTTTAATTGCTTCGTAAACATCTCCCTCCATATCTACACAACCCTTATTGCGCCATTGTTCTATTGTTTCTCCCATAGGAAAACCAGTTAAGAAATACTCAGGTAATACTACTAATTTTAAATCGGTTCCTATAAATGCTTTGGAAGCTTTTACTTGCTTAGAAACCCTATCGATAGTATTCATCATGAGGGGTTTAGCTGCGGCATAATCACTACAACTATTTACAGATTGAGTAGTTGTTTGTAAAGCAAGTGCTTTATAAGGAGTAATAGATGTATTCATAATAATTGCATTAAAATTAGTTAACTTCATTAACTAAATCAATAAATGTATACCTCAATTTAAGTCATGTTAGCAGATTTAATCATTATTGGCGCAGGAACTGCTGGAATGAGTTGCGCAATTAGTGCTGCCCAAAGAGGTAAAAAAGTATTGGTTATTGAAAAATCTGATCGGGTAGGCGGCACTTTGCATTATACTGCTGGACACTTATCCGGCGCTGGCACTAATCTTCAAAAACTAAAAGGAATAGCTGATTCAACCAACGAACACTATGCAGATATTGTAAGAATTAGTAGAAACAGTATGAATCCTTTGCTCACCAGAAAAGCTGTTGATTTAGCACCATCCACAATTAATTGGCTAGACAAATTAGGTTACCCATTTCATGAAAAAGCTCCTCTGCTTATTTATGGCCATGAACCTTATAGTAATCCTAGAACTTATTTAGGAATAAATGATACACCCTCATCTGTAAATGCTGCTGGAAAAACGATTCTTCAATTATTACAACCTTTATGGGATCAATATATAGCAGCTGGAAACATTGAATGTAAATTATCAACAAAAATGAAGTCGATCAAAAGAGCTGATAATTTAATTACTGGAATTGTAGTTGAAAACGTAGCAAATATTGAAACGATTAAAGCTCCAAATTATGTTTTAACAACAGGAGGCTATGCTTCCAACCCTGCTTTTTTTGATAGTGTCACAAGTAACGCTACTCGTTTAATTAGTACAGCTAATCCGGAATCCACTGGTGATGGAATTATTGCTGTAAAAGAAATAGGTGGCATATTTAGTGGAAGCGAAAAACATTTATCTACACTTGGCGGAATTGAGTTAACACCTGGTAGTGGTAGGGTTAACTTTTGGGAAGCATGGGCAAGGGTAAGTAATAGTATGGATAGAAAACAAAGAGAAATTTATGTTAACGAAGCTGGTATTCGATTTATGAATGAATATAATTTAAATGTAGATGAAAGAGAGAAGATAGTTTTACAACAACCCAACAGAAGATTTTGGTTGATATTTGATGAACATGCTCTAAGAGATGGAGCAAGCGTTGTACCCCAATGGACTCATGAGCAATTGATTGAAGAAAGTAAAAAAAACAATGCTGTATGGCAAGCAAATACAATAGAAGAACTTGCGCTAAAAACAGGATTGCCATTTAATGCGTTAGCAGCTACTATAAAGCAATACAATCAATTTTGTGAAACCAAAAATGACCACTCGTTTGGAAGAACTTATTTAGATCATCCAATTAAAGAAGCTCCATATTATGCAATTTTAGTTTATGCATATTCGCTTATTAGTTTTGGTGGTGTTGAAGTGAACGAAAATTTACAAGTATTATTCGAAAATAAAATACCAATCAAAAATTTATTTGCAGCTGGTGAAATATTAGGAGCAGCTGCAACAAGCGGACATGCATTTTGTGGAGGAATGTTACTTACGCCAGCATTGAGTTTTGGCAAATGGTTGGGAGAAGTTATCGAATGAAATAGATTACTATTTACTCATGTGCATCTTCATTACCTCAAATCTATTATACATTTCTATAGGGGTTTCTACAACAAGTATATTATTGGGCATTGGGTGCTGTATCAAAGCATGAATATGTTTTAAAATTGGACTACCTAGCCAACGAAATACTGTAGTTGGTGTTAAAAGAGATTGAATATTTATCGCCCTTTCATTTTTAAAAGCAGCTTTATATGCCAATGCATAATCTACTCCAGCTAATAAATAATCATTAACAATGTTTTGTATAACCGAGGCTGTTGGAAGCTGTTTGGCAATTCGGTTTTTTTCAGAATGATCGTACCAAGGAAAAAACAAACAACTACTACAAACATGTTCCCATAAATTAGTTAAATGAGTACCATCTTCTCTTGGGCTAATATCAATAAAATAATTATTCAGTATTTCATTACATACTTCATCATCAAAATGAGCGGCATTGTCGAGATAAAGTCTCGTTATTTTTTCAGAATATGTTAATGCATAACCAATAGCTAATTGCGCGCCACTTGCAGAACCATATAATGAAATTTTTTCGACACTTAATTCAACCCGTAACGCTTCAATAAAATACGCGTAATCATTTACAGTTTTTATTGTATCACTGCTCTTTTCAGATAAACCATATCCTGGAGTATCTGGCGCAATAACAGTAAAATAAGGAGCTAAAACCTTCATTAAAGGTTCCATCATAGCCGAACTTCTGGGAGACGGGTGCAATAATACTATCACTGGTCCGCTACCCAACGACCGATAGAATAGTTGTTTGTTATTTATTGAAATATAATTTCTTTGAACTGATTGCATACTCCCGTAAATTTAGTTAACTTCATTAACTATTAAAAAATTTCTACTGTATGATGAATAAACAAGTATTATTAGCAGAACGACCAATAGGCATGTTAAAAGACTCAGACTTTTCAATTGTTGAAAAAAATATACCTGTTTTACAAGAAAATGAAGTGCTTGTGAAAATTGAATATATTTCACTTGATCCTGCTATGCGTGGCTGGATGAATGCAGGAACAACTTATATAAAAGGTGTAGAAATAGGCGAAGTGATGCGCGCATTTGCTGCAGGAACAGTGCTCAATTCATATCATCCCGATTTTAAAATAGGTGATGCTGTTACTGGAACTATGGGTGCACAATCTCATGCTGTAATGCAAGGAAAACATTTAACCAAAGTAGATATTAGCAAAGTTCCATTAAGTTGGTATGTAGGTATTTTAGGAATGCCTGGTTTAACTGCTTATTTTGGTTTACTAGATAAAGGCCAACCAAAAACTGGTGAAACAGTTTTAGTGAGTGGTGCTGCTGGTATGGTAGGATCAGTAGTAGGGCAAATTGCTAAAATAAAAGGATGCACAGTAATCGGCATTGCAGGAGGAAAAGATAAGTGTAATACGCTAATCAACGAATTTGGATTTGATGCAGCCATTGATTATAAATCAACCGAAAATATTGGTAAAGCCATTAAAGAAGCTGCACCTAACGGAATTGATATTTATTTCGATAATGTGGGGGGAGAAATATTAGATGCTGCTTTGCTCAATTTAGCTATGAATGCACGAATAGTTATATGTGGTGCTATTTCGCAATACAATGCAACTGAAGTAAAGGGGTTAAAGAATTATATGAGATTAATTAGTGCTAGAGGCACAATGACTGGCATAATTGTTTTTGATTATTTCCCTCGAGCTGCAGAAGCTATAACCGACTTAAGCAAATGGCTGATAGAAGGTAGCATTATTTATAAAGAACATATAGTAGAAGGGCTTGATGGTTTTTCTTCTACGCTTCAAATGTTATTTACTGGCGCAAATACAGGTAAATTAGTTATAAAAGTATAATTCATTGCAATGAAAAAAATATTGTTTTTTATACTATCGCTTTATTCACTTAGTGCCATAAGTGCACAACGCGATTCAATCCCCAATACTGGTATTAGTGGTGTTTATGAAGTAGTAATGGGAACCAATAATGCAGCTTATACCATTCGCTATTTCAACGAGTTTGGATTTAAAGTAGTTGATAGTAGTATTGTTACTAAGGCGCAGGCGCTAACAATTTACGGTGTGGCTAGTGCTGCAAAATCATATCGATTACAAAATGGAATAATTGATTCGCATGGTTTATTGAGGATTATAGAATGGGACCAACCGTTAGGTAACGGAGTTGGTTATACCGAGCCTGAAACTGTTGGTCAAAGAATGAGTGTTATGCTTACTAAAGATATTATTCGGTTAGAAGATGTTTATAAAATGCTTAGAACTCAACAACAAAAATGGTTGCCTACAGTTCCAATATTTGATGATCCATTAAGAATTAATAAAAGCAATGAGACCGATTTTTTTAAGCGACCTGTTGGCGTAAGAGAAAACGCTGTATATGGAGAACTATTCAACCATGTTTTTTTTCAACGCTATGGATACACTATCCCAGGCTATGGAACTATTAATGAAAATGCCAATTTAAAAACAAGTGAATTTACTCACCACGATTTTATGATTTTAGTAGATAGCATGAAACAACTAATGTATTTACAAACCGCTTTAGGATTAAAAGCAGAAAAAGAACCAACAATAGATGGTGATTATTTAAAAGGACCTAAAGCTACTTTCTTAATGCCAGATGGATATAGCCATAATTATCAAGGGTTTGTTAGTCCAAATAATATTTGTGGCAAATTAAAATTTTTCATGGCTTATAATAGAAATAAGCCAAATGCTTCTTCTCACCAACGTTTGGGTGAATTAGGTATTACCATGCATAGTTTTTATACACCTAAACTTCTATATGTACATAGCTTGGTTACAAAACACGGATTAAAACCAACAGCCATTCAAAAAAACGAATTTGGTGAAGCGAGTTTTGTCTTTCGAGGGCTAGAGGGAGCAACATGGCAGATTATAGAAAAAATGATCACTAAAAATATTCCTGTTACAAAACTAGAAACCATTTTTACTAAAGATTAACTCAACAACCTAACAACACATTAACTTAATAACCCAATAACTTAAAATCTTTATGAAAAAAATATTAGCCCCAATTGCATTGCTTGTTGTATTAAGCAGCTGCTCAGCACAAAAAAAAGCCACTTTTGATTTAACTAATCCAAAAGAAAACATGGATGCTTATGTAAAAATGCGTGCCTCATTGGACCCAAAAGAGGAGGTAATATTTTATGCAAAAGGAGCTATTTATGCTTACGATCCCGATAAACCATGGAAGCATGTTTTTAATTTTGAAATGTTTAATATTGGAAGAGTAGAAAAAATGGCTGGTGACAGCGGATGGAAATTAATCACTCGTGAAATGTTGGTATATCAAGATCCCAAGACAAATGAAATTTTAAAGACATGGAAAAATCCATGGACCAATGAAGAAGTAGAAGTAGTTCATGTTTGGAATGATCCAGTGAATCAAACATTTAAATATGGAGCATTTAAAGTACCATTTGAAAAATTAGGGAACGATAGAATTTGTTTATACAATGATGTGCCGCTCTCCTACCCATCTCCTTTAAAAAAAGCTGATTGGCCAGAAAATACAAGAAGCGATGTATATCAAGGTGCTGAATTATTTAATTTCTTTTTGAGCGAAAAAGAATTACAGAATCCAAAAATAAAAAATGCAACTGCAGATATTTCATGGACAAGGTTCAGCGATTTTTTGCCATGGATGAAGATGTCGAGCAAACCTGGAAATCTATTATACCAAAGTAGGGGCTATAAATTAAAAAATGGTTGGAAAGATTTGCCACAACCAATTAGAGATTTTGTAACAGCAAATTATCCTGAATACCAACATGCACCTGAAACATATACTGCTCCGAATATGACTAGTTGGAAATACTACAAAAAAATAATGGAAGAGCGAAAGAAGAAGAATTAAGGAACCTAATGTTGGTCAGGCGACCAACATTTAAACATTTTAGCCTAACTAACAACTAAATCGCTAATGCCACCGCCAATTTTGGTCAGGCGACCAACATTTAAACTTTCCAGCCTAACTAACAACTAAATCGCTAATGACACCGCCAATTTTGGTCAGGCGACCAACGTTTAAACTTTCCAGCCTAACTAACAACTAAATCGTTTATACCACCGCCAATTTTGGTCAGGCGACTAACATTTAAACATTTTAGCCTAACTAACAACTAAATCGTTAATACCACCGCCAATTTTGGTCAGGCGACCAACGTTTAAACAATTTAGCCTAACTAACAACTAAATCGCTAATGCCACCGCCAACGTTGGTCGCCTGACCAACGTTTTTACCAACCTTCATCCACAGACGGTTTTCCGGGTCCGCTTAATAAAATAAAAATACCAAGTACCAATAACACGGTTGCGGGTAATGCTTTCGAAATAGTGTGACCGGTTAATACATGACCATAAATAATTGCTACAATAAAGTTGATAATGACTGGCACTGAAGCCCATCTAGCTTTATAACCTATAACCAATAATGTATAACAAATAAGCATACTAAAAGTACTTATATAAGCTAGTATATTACCATAAGGCATACCCAGCTTAGTAAGATTTTCACCATATCCTATTAAAACAATTGTAGTGTATACCTCTGCTTTAATTGAAAGGTACAAGTAAATAGCAAAAATTATTCTCAAAAAAGCGGGTGCATATAAATGAACTTTTCTCATGATATTTATTTATTAAAAAAGCTGCCCTCAAAAGGAGAGCAGCTTAACGATCAAAACAAAGAAAAAATTTAGAAATCAAAAGATATATAAGCAATCCATCTTCTAGGTAATTGTAAATATCCTTGTCCCCAAATTGGAGTACCTGCATTATTAAAATTAGGTGTTGTTTGTAACTGACCAAAGGCGGTAGTATTTTCTGATAAACCAGCAATATTTTGTACTGCCTGTTTATTGCCTAAATTCTTACATTGTAATCCAATACGTACTTCTTTGTGATCTTTCATTCCAACTCTTACATATCCGCCAACATTTATCACACTTAAACTACCTAGATTAATTAAGTTAGTTGCATCAGCATAACGTTTACCATTTACGTTAGCAGAAAAATCTAATCCAAACCATTTGTGTTGATACAACGCTGTTGTATTCCAGATATAGTCTGCAACACCTGGTAATTTATTACCAATTACATCAATTGAAGTTTGGTTATTTCCTTCATTAATTACTCTTAGTCCAAATAAATTACCATTTATATCTACATCAGGTAAATTAGATTGACGTCCAATAATTCCTCCACTAGCACCGTTAGATATTTTGAAATCTGTAAACTTAGCACTTTGTAATGTTAAACTGGAACGAATACTTAATCCCTTTAACACGGTTGTTGGATTATAAGAAACTGAAATTTCTGCTCCTTTAATTCTGTTGGAACCAAATGGTTTAGAAACCAAAAGACCATTTTCAAAAACAGAAGCCAATCTGTTTTTAATATCATTGTGATATAGAGCAATATCTACCCCAAACTCTCCAATTTGCTTTCTAAATCCTACTTCAAAAGAAGTGATGATCTCATTAGCAGAGAGCCCATTAGGTAAGCGTAATAAAGTACTTGCAGTTGCATTATTTGCAGTAGGTCCAACATATTCTAATGAAGTAAATGCAGTGTAGTCGGGCATTCTATAAGCTCTGTTAAAATTGGCATAAACAGATGTTGCTCTATCAAACAGATAATTAAATCCGATAGAAGCAGAATAATCGCCAAATTTTTCAGTACGTTTTATTGTACTATCAAATGGTGATTTGCTTTCTTGTAAATTCATGAATAACCAATCGTAACGCGCTCCTAAGTTCATAGTGAATTTATCATTAAACTTTACTTCATATCCACCAAATAAGGCATTTACTTGTTCAGTATAAATACCTCTTCTAGTTATAGATCCTCTTTGTGGACTAGCTGAGGCATTTGCAATAGTGATATTTAAAGGAATAGATGTAACCGGAGAAAGAGCAAGTCTTCCAGGGATAACGCCATTTATCAATTGAAGATTAAATGGATCTTGTGGATTTACAAAATGTGAGTAGCTGTAAGTTGTTGGTCGAAGATTAGTACTAGAAAAATAATATCCTAACTGAAATGTTTGTTTTGTATTTCCAGTATTCCATGTTTTCTTAATTCTTAATTCATTCATCATATCATCATCAGCAGCATCACCGTCCAACATCAAACGAAATGCACCACCAGATGATGTATATACACTACCAGGAACCAAAGGTGTTGGTAATGTAGCAGTAGAATATTTACCATCGCTATTATAAAAAGATGGAATAGCGAATGGATATTTTGTTCCACTAGACAAAGCTTGGTACCTGAATTTATTTTCTAAAAACCAGTTATTGCCTAAGTCTCTATCAAATGCAAAATTGAGCTGAATATTTTTAGAAATATTATTATTAGCTAATTCATTTCCAATATTTCTGGTAATTTGATTCCCAGCTGCATCGGTTACAGGAATACCAGTAGGTCTAGGCAATGTTGTACTGCTTCTTACACCAAAAACGGAATAAGAAGTATTTGTAAATGCAGGAAAAACGAATGAACTGGTATTCTGCCAACTCGGAACTAATTTCATAGTAGATGGATCAACAGGAACATCGGTTAAGTTTTGAAAGCTATATTTAGCTATGATAAATCCTAATCTAACTTTACCTTTTTTGTTAGGATCAATAAAATCAAAATTTCCACGAAGCTGATATCCATTATCATTATAGCCAGTTTTACGATATCCACGATCATCCATAAACCATCCACCAATATTGTATCTAACTAATTTGTCTTTTGTAACTGAACCATTTACATTCCAGTCAACTCTGTAGTTAAAATAGCTGTTATCAGTATGAATATTATCATACCTGCTTAATTTAACTGAGCCCCTAGTTTCTTCACCACCAGTTTTACTAATTATATTAATTACACCAGCAGCTGCAGAACGACCATAAACAGTTGCAGTGCTACCTCTTACAACTTCCACTTTCTCTACGTTATCATCAAATCCAAAACCAGCATCAGGTAACCGACCAGCACTACCAAAAGCAGGTAATCCATCAATTAATATACTAGTATAAACCAATCCGCCTAAAGGATTACCATCCGGAAATCCTCTTATAATCACACCGCCTCTTCTTCCTTGAGAGTTATTAGCAAAAACACCTGGAGTCATAGTTACTGCTTCAGCAAAACTTTCGGGTTTTAGCGATTTAAGTACTTTATTGCTGATAATATCTACAGCTTGGGTTGTTTCTAATTTACGAACAGGTTGGCGACCAGCAGTAACGCTTACTTCATTTAATTGATTGGTTTCTTCTTTTAAAGAAACGTCAACCGAAGTACGACCATTTAATGAAATGCTCTGATCAGCATAGTTAATTGCAGTTATATTTAAAACTGCATTAGCAGATTTTACTTTAATCATGAATTTTCCATCACGATCCGTTATAACCCCGTTTCTGGTACCTTTTTCGGTTACTGAAACACCATCAACTGCTCTTTTATCAGCAGTAATCTTTCCTGTCACCATTACTTGGGAATATGCAATTTGTGCAAACAATAATGTAACAGTTAAAAAGACAAATTGTAGGAATTTGTTCATAGCAATAAATTTGGTTTGGTATATAGTTAACTTAGTTAATCAATTTTAAAAATAGCACTTTTTTCTTAGCAATACTAATTTTAAATAAATTTTATTTAAATGGAAAAATAGTTAACTTAGTTAACTATTTTCAAACTCAATACATTTTTTATGAACCTTAAATTGTTTCCAAAACATACCGGAATTTGGGAAGGAGTTTATACTCGTATAGATGCAAATGGCAACAAATATGATCAATGGAAAAGCAAACTCACTATTAAGTTATACGATCATAATAAGTACCACCAAGTAAACGAATACTTCTGGCCTGATGGACATTATGAATTACATGATTTTGGCGTTTGTGAATTTAATGAAAATGGAGAGTTGATTTTCGACAATCCTCGCATTCTAGGGAAATCATGGGAAACACATGATAGTGTATGTTTAACATGGTCATATAGAAACAAACCTGGATCGAATTTATTTGAAATGATCGACCTGATTGGTGATGGCACTCACCGAATTCGTACCTGGAAATGGAGTTTGGGTGATGTTTTTCAAGGCAATACCATGATTGAAGAAAGAAGAACAGCTACTCAAGAACAAATAGATCCTGCTTTTTGGATAGATTTAGCAAGCAGAAGATTTCTTGGAAATTCAAGATCAGATCACTAAAAAGAATAATTTTCATTCATTTTAATTTTATGCAATGGCGATGACGATTACAGAAAAAATTATGGCTTTTAATAGTGACAGAGATTCAGTAGTTCCTGGCCAATTAGTGTGGGTAGATGTTCATACTGTAATGACTATGGACTATTTAGGCAAACAATGTTTCAAAGCATTTGAGAGCTTAGGATCAAAGGAACTATTTGATAAAGAAAGGGTGATCTGTGTGAGCGATCATTTGGTTCCTCCGCCAACTCCCGAATATGCCACCATGTTAAATGAATGGAGAGAAATAGTAAAAAGCTATGATATTCCTTTTTTTTACGACTTAGGTCGACAAGGAATTGCACACCAATTAATGGTAGAGCAAGGTCATGTTTTACCGGGCAAAATTTCTATTGGTACAGATTCACATGCAAATACTTATGGAGCAGTTGGAGCAGTAGGAAACGCAATAGGAGTAACCGATGCAGCAATAGCAATGGCAACAGGAAAATGTTGGTTTAGGGTACCAGAATCAGTAAAGTTTCATATTACGGGTACTTGGCAACCTTGGGTAATGGCAAAAGATTTAAGTCTACATGTAATGGGAATGATGCACTGGAATGGTCATTTAATTTATAAAGCACTTGAATATTGTGGACCTGCAATTGATGCATTAGAAATTGCTGGCAGAATGACGCTTTGTAATATGACTGTTGATTTAGGTGCAAAAAATGGCATCATTGCCCCAGATGCAAAAACAGCGGCCTACCTAAAGCCAGTTCAAAAAGGAAATTGGGAAATGATAGCAAGTGATGCTGATGCAAAATATGATGCCGTTTATGAAATTGATGTAACCAATTTGGGACCTACCATTTCTCGTCCAGATAAATTAGACGATACAGTACCAGTTGAAAAATTAATCGGAACAAAATTCAATAAAGCTTTTGTAGGAACTTGTACCAACGGAAGAACTGAAGACTTTGCTATTATGGCAAAAATACTAGATGGGAAAAAGGTTCACCGTGATGTTAATATGATTTGTATCCCTGCTAGTCAGGACATTTATTTAGAATGTATTCAAAAGGGATATTTCGAAATTTTGGTTAAAGCAGGTGTAGCTATTGAAACACCAAGCTGTGGACCTTGCGCAGGAATACATACTGGTGTTGCAGGAGATGGAGATATCATGCTTAGTGCTGGTAATAGAAATATGAAAGGGAGAATGGGAAGCAAAAATGCACAGATATATTTAACCTCCCCAGCAGTTGTAGCAGCAAGTGCAATTAAAGGAGAAATTACGGACCCTCGATCTGAAAAATGGTAAATAAAAAATTATGGCAATTATAACAGGTAAAGCTTGGGTGGCAAAAACTTATGTAATGAGTTTTGATATGATTATTCAAAAATTCTGGACATCCCCAATAGACAAAGAAGAAAATAGTAAATGGGTAATGGCTGGAGTTTCTGAAGAATTTAATAAAGAAAATGGATTTAAAGATTTCGGCTACACATTCATTGTTGCCGGACATAATTTTGCAGGTGGTGGAAAAAGTATTGAACACTGTGTTACAGGCTTAATGGGTGCCGGAATTAAAGCTGTTTTTGCTACTAGCTTTGCACGTCTGCAATTTAGAAACGCAATCAATTATGGCATGCCATTTATTACTAGCCGAGATATGAATCTCGATTGCGAAACTGGTGATGAATTAGCATACGATACAGATAATGGAGAAATAAAAAATTTAACGAATGGTAAATTATTTACGAGTGTACCAGTTGCACCATTCGTTGCAGAAGTTGGAGCAGCAGGTGGTTTAATGAATTTTATTAGAACAAAAATTGCTGATGGCTCAATTGCCAATCTACATTAATTATTTATGAGAGAAAATATTTTACGAAATAGATTATTAGCTAAAAAATCATCATATGGTGTAATTAGTCCAACTACAGACCCTACCATATGTGAATACATTAGCTTGGCTGGAATGGATTTTTATATAATGGATGCTGAACATGGTCCACTTACATTAGCAGATATTATTCACATGACAAGGGCTTGCGAATCGGCAGGTATTACACCAATGGCGCGCATTAATTCGCTAGATGATAAAATGATTTTGCAATACTTCGATGCCGGCATTATGGGAGTAATGATGCCAGGAACTAATACTGTTGAAGATTGTAAGAAACTCGTACAAGCTGTAAAATATTTTCCTTTAGGAAATAGAGGACTTGGGCCAGTAAGAGCTGCAGATTATATGGCAGGAAAATTAAATCAACTTCAATACCTTTCTTTTTCCAATGAACAAACGCTTGTTTTTCCGATGATTGAAACTATTGAATGTGTTAATAATTTAGAAGCATTATGTGATGTTGATGGAGTTGATGGATTTATTTTAGGACCGCGCGATTTAGCACTTAGTATGGGTTTTATAGATGGACCTGCACACCCCGAAGTAAAAACTGTAATTGATGAAGCAATAAAAATAGTAACTTCAAAAAATAAGTTTTTTGGTACAGTTGCAGCAACAGCAGAGCAAGCAAAAGAGCTGTCGGATAAAGGTGTAACTCTTTTATTAAATAGTGTACAAGGTTTATTAACCAATAGCATAAAGTCTTTTCAAGCAGAACGAAAACAATAACATTTAATAATCTTTAATTATTTAATAAAATGACTTCCATACTTGTACTATTTAATTTAAAATCCAATGCAGTTATAACTGATTATGAATTTTGGGCAAAAGCAAAAGATATTCCGCTTGTAAAATCATTAAAAAGTGTAAATGATTTTAAAGTATTTAAAATGGGTAACTTGTTAGGATCAGAAAATAAATCACCTTACCAATACGCGGAAATTATTGAAGTGAAAAATATGGATGATTTTTTTGCTGATCTTAGTAATGAAGCCGTTCAAGCAGGCGCAAAACAATTCAATGAATTTGCAGAAAATCCTTTATTCATAGTAGCCAATCAGTTGTAATCAATATTAAAAGATGCTTGATCAAAACTATATAACAAAAAGATTTATAGGATCTGTAGCTGTAATCACAGGATCTGGAAGGCACAGAGGTATTGGTGAAGCAATCGCTTTAAAACTAGCATCTGAAGGATGTAATATTGTAATTAGTGATATAGGTGCTGCCAAAGGTGCTGAATTTGCTGCAGAACATATTGGTGCATCAAAAGAAATGCATGAAATAGCGACTGCTTGTGAAAAAATGGGGGTTGAAGTGCTAGTTGTTCCATGTGATGTTCGCATTGAAGCGGATTGTGCCAATTTAATGTTTCAAACAATAAAGCATTTTGGCAAAATTGATATATTGGTAAACAATGCAGGTGTTGGATATATCATGGAAGAGTTTACTGAATTTAAAGAAACTAGTTGGGATGCTGTACTTGGTGTAAATTTAAAAGGTGCATTTCTTTGTAGTAAACATGCAGCAATACAAATGCAATTACAAATTACTGGAGGTAGTATTGTAAATATTGCTTCTCAGGCTGCTAAAAGCGGATTTCCATTTGCTGCCGCATACACAGCTAGCAAACATGGTCTTGTAGGATTAACTAGGAGTAATGCTGTTGAACTTGGGAAATATAAAATTAGGGTAAACGCTGTTTGTCCAAATCATATAACCACAGGTTTAGGCGATTGGCAAAACAAATTCTTTAGTGAAAAATTAGGAAAAGATTACGACAGTTATTTACAATCAATTATAGATAAAAATCCT
>JBKJQV010000052.1:0-7330 GCA_046593815.1 Sediminibacterium sp.
TCCACAAGGCAGAACTAAGCAGAGTAAGGATTTAAGTCCTAATAAAGCCTTAAAATTCAACTTTTTTAGCAATAAAACTTACTGTTTAACGTTGTAGCTGAGTACCTCCATAAGGACTTTTACATGAAAAGTAGCTCAACTTGGTTTAAAAAATACCTTTTTGCATCCGCAATGCTTATCGCATGTAATAAAAAGGTTGATACCCCAGCAGATAGCGCAAACACACTTAGTGCAATTCCACCAACTATTGGGGGTACAACATCTGCTTTTAAAGATACCACAAGTGTTACTGAAGGAAATGTGAATATTAAATTCAGCAAAACTGATGCTTGCTTCCCAAGCAATGAAATATTTTCATTTACGGCAGTTGCTACTGGTGTTCCATCTGATGCAAAATATATATGGGAATTTGGAGATGGTAGATCTTTGATGGGTGCTTCAGTAAAAAATATTTATAGCAATCCAGCAAATTATACAGTGATTTTGAGTGTAAAAAACAGCAGTGATCAAGTATTGCATAAAGTATCAATTGCGGTTAAAGCATTAGGTCAACAAGTTACTCCAACTGCAGTTTTTTCTTCAGCATTAGCTGATATAAATATTTTAAACAACATGACATTCACAAGTAGATCTTCCGTCCCAAATGGAGGGACTATCACCAATCATTTTTGGGACTGGGCCGATGGAACAACAAGTAATACTTCTAACAGTTTCATTCCAAAGAATTTTCCAAATGTTGCCGAGGATAAAACATACCCTGTAAAATTAATTGTTACTGCAAACTCTGGTTGTAAAGACACTGCAGGTATTAATGTATTTGTTCCTGCTGTTTATAATATAACTGGAGATTTTAATGCAGTTCAATATGAAGCTTGTACAAATGAATATTTCATTTTTACTCCAACTGCTACAGGAGTACCAACTGGAGCGATTTACACATGGGATTTTGCAGATGCAACAGGTTTTGTTACTGGCAACCCAGTTACAAAAAGATTTACCTATCAGAATGATTATGATGTTAAAATGACTATTACTTTAAATGGAAAAATTATTTATAAAACCCATAAGCCAGTTAAAGTGTTTGGACAAAACATAAAACCAAAAGCATTAATGTTAAAAAATGTGGTGAGCTCTTTTCCAACAACAGAAAAATGGGCTTTTTATAGTCAATCTAATATACCACATGGATTTTTAACAGGCTACAGATGGGAAATGCCATTCAATATTGTGAATGATAATTTTAATACTATTGTTGAACAAGAATATACAAAAGGTACAACTCCAACCAATTATTCTGTAAGGCTGATAGTTACCGGGAATACAGGTTGTAAGGACACTGCTATTGCCAATATTACTGTACCGGCACGTTAATTAATAAATGAAAAAATATCTGGCATATTATTTATTAGGTTTTTTTATATTAGGATATTTATCCTGTAAAAAAGAAACCAATACTTCCACTTTAGCAAATGGCTTAATATCAAATGATATAACAAATACAGCATCTTCTATAATTGTGAATAAAGACACTACCATCATAAACTTTGGTGATATCATTATTAGCTATACTCAAACATCAGCATGTTTTCCAAGCACTGAAGTATTTAACTTTTCAGTAAAAGCAACTGGCATTCCAGATGGCAGTTATTATATTTGGAGTTTTGGAGATGGAAATACTGCTACTGGTAATTCTGTTAACTATTCATATCAGGCCGCATCTTCTATTATTGCTAATGTATTGGTAATGAAAGATCAAAATACAATGATTGCAAGGCTTGCATTTCCAGTAAAACCGAAAGGAAAACAAACAAAGCCTGTGCCTAGTTTTAATGTGAAATTTGATTTTCCATCAAATGAAAACTATGTAACATTTAATAGCACATCAGCAGTTAATCAAGGAGATATTTCATACTACACATGGGATTGGGGTGATGGTAAAACTAGTATAACTTCCATTGGATTAATCAGGTATGAATTCCCTACTAATATTGCAGATAAAACTTATCCTGTAAAATTAACCATCCATACAAATGGAGGATGTAGAGCAGATACAATTATTCCAGTAACCATTCCAGCAAAATATCCTATTAAAGGAAGCTTTAAAACTGAATCGTTTAATGTTTGTACTAATGAAACAATACAATTTACCTCATTACTAGAAAACGTGCCCTCAGGATCAGTGTATGAATGGGATTTTTCTGATGGGTTGCCAGTAATAACTGGAAATCCGATTACTTATAAATACAAATATCCAAATGATTATGATGTGATTTTATCTGTAAAATTAAATGGAAGATTAATTTATATCACCAATAAATTGGTAAACTCGAAAGGTGAAAACCCTAAACCAAAAGCGGCGTTTGAAGAAACTTTAGTTGCTCAAAATGCAACTTCACAACGTTGGTCATTCAACAGCAGATCAACAATTCCTACAAGTACAATTGATACTTATAAATGGGATTTTGGCAACGGAAATACCAATAATGATTATTACAGCTTTATTGAAACATCATTCAATAAAGAGAATACCAGCAAATCATATAAAGTACAATTAATTGTAACAGGGAATGGTTGTGCAGATACAACTAGTAAAATGATTACAGTAGCTAAGTTATAACAAGAAGAATAAATAAGCATTTTATAATTTCAAAAACCAAGTTATATTGGCATAAAAACTAAAATGCCCAAACAATCTTTATGTAGGCGATTGTTTGGGCATCAATATTCTTGTTATCTTTCTATCATTCCCAAATTTCATCCTTCCCGTTAATCCATGCTTTAACAGATTCAGTTGTTACCGACTTTGGTCTTTCAAGTGGAAACCCTAAAGCACGATCCCAACACAAACTTGCCAACACCCCTAATGATCGACTAACAGCAAATAAAACTGTATAAAATTCATACTCAACAAATCCGTAATGAACTAATAAGGCACCACTGTGTGCATCTACATTAGGCCAAGGATTTTTTATTTTACCCAGCGACTTAAGTATTGGTGGAACAGTTTCATAAATTTTCCAAACTGTATTAACTAGTTTATCATCCGCCATATGCTTTTTACCGAATTCCATTTGAGCTTCAAAACGAGGATCAGTTTTTCGTAATACAGCATGACCGTATCCTGGAACTACTTTACCAGCTGTTAAAGTATCTTGAACATACTTTGCAATTTGTTCTTTTGAAGGATCATCTGTACCTAACTGCTTTTGCATTTCATAAATCCATTTTATTACTTCTTGATTTGCTAAGCCATGCAATGGACCAGCCAAACCATTCATTCCAGCAGCATAGCTTAAAAAAGGATCACTTAATGCTGAGCCAACTAAATGAGTAGTATGTGCAGACACATTACCACCTTCATGATCTGCATGGATAGTCATGTATAAACGCATTAACTCCTTAAAACTTTCATCTTCATATCCCATCATATGAGCAAAATTTCCAGCCCAATCTAATAAACCATTTGGTTGAATATGGTCGTTGTTTTTATATTTTCTTCTATATATATAGGCAGCAATTCTCGGTAAACGAGCAATCAAATCCATTGAATCATCATAGATAGAATTCCAATAATCTTTTTTATTGATCCCTTTAGCATATTCTTTAGCAAAATTGCTTTCTGTCTGCAATGCCATTACCCCAACTACAAACATTGTCATAGGGTGAGTAGTTAATGGAAGTGCATCAATAGTAGCAAAAACATGATTGGGCACATGACTTCTTCTTTGCCATACACTTGTAATATGATTAGCTTCTTCTTCAGATGGAAGCTCTCCTACCAACATCAAATGAAATAAACCCTCAGGTAATGGTTCTCCACCTTTTGTTGCTGCTGGAAGTTTTTGTTGTAATTCTGGAATAGAATAACCACGAAAGCGAATACCCTCCTGAGCATCTAACAAGCTTGTCTCAGTTACTAAACCTGTAATACCTCGCATACCTTGATAAACTTGAGCGAGTGTAACTTCTCCAATTTTTTTATTTCCATGCTCTTTAAGAATGTCCTTAATTTCAATATTTGCTGCGTCTGCTTTTGCTTTAAACCTGTCTTTAATGATTCCCATGGTAAGAATTTTTGTAAAGTTAATTGAAGTAAGGACCATAACAAAATTGATATCAAAACATATCAAAATAAATTATAAAAAAAACTATTTTGGCGCTTTTCTGTACAGATATACCACTACAACCATAAAAATTACATTAGGAATCCAAGCTGCAATGAGGGGCGGAAGATTTCCTTTAGTTGAGAATATAGTAGAAAATCGGTCGGTTATAATAAAAAGTGCAGCCATAACAAAGCCAACAGCTAAGTGTACACCACTTCCACCTCTAACCCTTCTTCCAGCCACTATAGCACCAATTAAAGTAAGTAATAATACAGTCATACAGGTTGCATCTCTTCGATATCTTTCAACTTTTAAACTATTTAAGCCCTCAGATCCACGCAATTCTTCTAGTTGAATAAAATGATTCAACTCTGGTGTAGTTAATTTATCCTTTGTATATTTATCCCTACTCAAATCACTTGGCTTTATCTTATAATTCATTTGACGAACTACATCTAAAACAACCGTTTCCTTCATTGGAAGAATGGTACGTTCAATAATTGATTCTACTTTCCATTTTCTGGTTGATGTATCCCAACTGATATAATCTGCCCTTAAATTATAAATTACTTTATTGTTTTTAATAGTGTAAAGAAATAATGGACCACCTCGTTTTGTTGCCGTATCATACATATTAATACCTGCGTAAGTAAAAGAATCAATACGTAAATAAATATTATTAGGTTTCCCTATCAGTGAGTTGTAACTAGAATTTGCATCAATGTACTTTGCTTCAAAATTTCCCCTAATCACATTTGCTTTTGGTACTACATAGTGATTTGCAAAATACAACATAACCGATAAAATTATTCCTCCAATCCAGTAAGGCTTTAGCCATCTAGCATAACTTGTTCCACTTGCAAGTATTGCCACTATTTCGCTGTTACCAGCCATTTTAGAGGTAAAAAAAATAACTGCAATAAACACAAATAATGGAAAAAGTAATGCGATAATGTGCGGTATAAAACCGAAATAATATAAGGTAATAATCTTCCTTAACCCTAATTGAGATTTTACAAAATCATCGGTTTTTTCGCTTACATCAACTACAATAGCAATCACCGCAAATAAAAAAATAGCGAAGAAAAATGTTGTAAGAAATTTTCTGAGTATAAACCAATCCAGCTTCTTCATTGATATTACAAAGATGCACAAAAAAATACATCCATAGATATGGATGTACAATTTTAGGACTTCATTAGATAACGGATAAGTAAGCAGTGTAAATTTACCCAGAAGTATTCAATCTGATTACATTTTAGTATGAAAGTGAACAAATTTAAATCTTTGATTGACTTATCCCCAAATTTAATGAAATTAGGTAGTTACAGATTATAATCTGCGTTTAATGATAGCCAAAGTTTCTCGTTTCCAACTAACAAAATTGCCAGCAATAATATTACTTCTAGCCTCTTTCATCAGCCATAAATAAAAACTAAGATTTTGAATACTTGCTAATTGTAATCCTACAATTTCATTGGCTACAAATAAGTGTCGCATATAAGCTTTCGAGTAATACTGACTCATATCCGACTCCATTCCTGGATCGATACACGAAAAATCAGTTGCCCATTTTTTATTTCGAATATTAATAACTCCCTGTGTAGTAAATAACATTCCATTTCTGCCATTACGTGTTGGCATTACACAATCAAACATGTCGATACCTAAATCAATACATTCTAATAAATTCCATGGCGTTCCTACTCCCATTAAATATCGAGGTTTATCTACTGGCAAATTTTCGGCACACAAAGAAGTGAATTCATACATCATTTCTTCAGGTTCACCAACACTTAGTCCGCCTATTGCATTACCAACAGCATTTTTTGATGCAATAAATTGACATGATTCTTTTCTCAAATCTTTATAAGTACTCCCTTGAACAATTGGAAAAAGATTTTGCGTATACCCGTATTTATCGGGAGTTTCAGCCAATCTATGAACACATCTATCCAACCATCTATGCGTAAGTGCCATACTTTTTTTTGCATAAGCATAATCACTTGGGTATGGAGGACATTCATCAAAAGCCATAATTATGTCAGCCCCAATGCTTCGCTGAATATCCATTACCGATTCTGGAGAAAACAAATGTTTACTTCCATCAATATGTGATTGAAAAACAACTCCCTCTTCTTTAATTTTTCTATTTGCAGCTAAAGAAAAAACTTGATATCCGCCACTATCGGTTAAAATTGGTTTGTCCCATCCAATAAATTGATGTAAGCCACCCGCAGCTTCTAACACTTCAGTACCTGGGCGTAAATACAAATGATAGGTATTCCCTAAAATAATTTGAGCTTGAACATCGAGTTTTAATTGTTGCTGAGTAACCGCTTTTACACTTCCAACTGTTCCAACAGGCATAAAAATCGGAGTTTCAATTACTCCATGATCTGTAGTAATCGTTCCAGCTCTAGCTGAAGATGAATTGGATGTGGTTATGAGTGTAAAATTGAGTTGGGCCATTCAGCAAAAATACAAGAAAGTTTGCCTTATTTTTGCCGCATGATCGTACCCTCAATTGTGTGGACTATTTGTTTTGGTCTTTTTTGCGGAATAATTGCAATTCAACTTTTCTATTATTTATATTTTTTCAAAAGATTAGCCAATTATATCCCGGCAATGAAAGAAACTACTGTTGAGCATGCCGTGTCCGTGGTTATATGCGCTAGAGATGAAGCACATAATCTGGTAAAAAACCTTCCTGGCATATTAGTTCAAAATTATAAAACCTCCCATGAAATTGTTTTAGTAAATGACAATTCAACAGACGAAAGCAAATATCTTATTGACGAGTTCAAGCGTTCATTCAAAAATTTAAATTTAATTGAACTCACTCAAGAAGCTTTAATGATAAGTGGTAAAAAATTTCCATTATCGATGGGAATTAAAAGTGCTAAATATGAAATTGTATTATTAACCGATGCGGATTGTGTTCCAGCTTCAGAAAATTGGATTCAGAAAATGCAGGGCACTTACAGTGATGATATAGAAATTGTTTTGGGATATGGTGCTTATCATAAACAACCAGGAATATTAAATAAACTTATTCGGTTCGAAACTTTTCATACAGCAATCCAATATCTATCGTACGCATTGGCAGGCAAACCATATATGGGTGTAGGGAGAAATTTGAGTTATAAGAAAAATGTTTTTTTTAGAAACAAAGGATTTTTCTTATAACTCAAATTTCTCCCTACACCCATATATGGTTTGCC
>JBKJQV010000142.1:0-4863 GCA_046593815.1 Sediminibacterium sp.
TCAATACAGGCAGAAGTGCCACCAGCCTCTTCAACAATTCTTCTTAATATTCCTAATTCAAAAAAATTTAAATTATTGTTAAACACTACCCCTTTTTCTAGATCTGTGCCTTTATGTTCTGCGCCACCAATGGCAATTAATTTTCCTTTTGGAATGCTCATGCTTACATTTTCGATACAAAACAAAAATAAGCCTTTTGAATTGCCGATCATCCCAAAAAAATAGATATATTCAATGTTCCACACAATTGCAATAAGTGTGAATAAAAAATTTAACTTTTAACTGTGCAATTTTTATGAGAATTGAAGAAACTAAAATACTAAGGGGACCAAATTATTGGAGTATTCGAAGAACCAAACTAATTCAGATGAAATTAGATCTGGAAGAAATGGAACATAGGCCTACCAATACTATTGAAGGATTTTTAAGCAGATTATCTGCATTATTTCCTACAATGTATTCTCATAGATGTAGCGTAGGAACTCCAGGTGGTTTTTTTCAGCGAGTAGAAGAAGGAACATGGATGGGGCATGTGATTGAACATATTGCACTGGAGCTGCAAACACTTGCTGGCATGGAAACTGGGTTTGGAAGAACAAGAGGAACTGGTGAAGAAGGAAAATATTTTGTTGTTATAAGCTACATCGAAGAAGATGCAGGGGTTTATGCTGCCAAAGCTGCCGTTCGTATAGCAACAGCACTAGCTGATAATATTCCTTATGATTTAACAGAAGATATTCAGCAACTAAGAGAAATAAGAGAAGATACCAGACTAGGTCCCTCTACAGGTTGTATTGTAGAAGAAGCTGCTAAAAGAGGTATCCCTCATTTAAGATTAAATAAACACAGTTTAGTTCAATTAGGTTATGGCATCCATCAAAAAAGAATAAGAGCTACCATTGCTTCTACAACAGGCAATATAGCTGTAGACATTGCTTGTGATAAAGAAGAAACCAAAAACTTATTAGAAGCTGCTGAAATACCTGTTCCTAGAGGTACTGTAGTAAGATCCGAAGAAGGATTGGAAGCAGCTATTACTAAGTTCGGCTATCCATTGGTTATTAAACCAATTGATGGTAACCATGGAAAAGGAAATACAACAAATATTGTAAACTGGGAGCAAGCATTAAAAGCTTTTGAAGCTGCTAAAGTTTATGGAAGGTCTGTAATTGTTGAACGCTTTATTACTGGATTTGATTTTAGAATTTTAGTAATCAATTACAAATTCATTTGTGCAGCATTAAGAACACCTGCATCTGTAATTGGTGATGGAATTAATTCCATTCAATATTTAATTGATGAAACCAACAAAGATCCTCGAAGAGGTTATGGACATGAAAAAGTACTTACTCAAATTACTGTTGATGGTAGTACGATGAAAATGTTGGAGGACATAGGTTACAACTTAACAACAATTCCTTCTAAAGGCGAATTAGTTCTATTAAAAACTACTGCTAATCTTTCTACTGGAGGTACTTCAACTGATATAACAGATGAAGTGCATCCTGCAAATATTGTGATGTGCGAACGCATTGCAAAAATTATTGGATTAGATATTTGCGGTATTGATATCATGGCGCAAGACCTTCATACACCTGTAAATGAAAATGGTGGTGCTATATTGGAAGTGAATGCTGCACCAGGTTTTCGGATGCATATTGAGCCCGCAGAAGGCTTAGCACGTAACGTTGCAGAACCAGTGATAGACATGCTGTTCCCCGACAGAAGCAATGGAAGAATTCCAATCATTGCCATCACAGGAACGAATGGTAAAACAACTACAACAAGACTAACGGCACATATTTCTAAAAGCGCTGGTAAAAAAGTTGGTTACACAACTAGCGATGGAGTTTATATTCAAAATCAATTATTGATGAAGGGAGATTGCACTGGTCCGCTTTCATCTCAATTCGTATTAAAAGATCCAACTGTTGATTTTGCTATTTTAGAGTGCGCTCGTGGTGGAATTTTAAAAAGTGGATTAGCTTTTCAATTTTGTGATGTTGCAATTGTTACTAATGTAGCTAGTGACCATATTGGTTTGGGTGGTATTAATAGTGTTGAACAAATGGCAAGGGTTAAAGCGGTTGTTCCTGAAACTGTATTCCCGCATGGCTATGCTGTACTTAATGCTGATGATGATTTGGTTTATGCCATGAGGAAAGATTTGAAATGCAATATTGCTTTATTTAGTATGGATGAAAATAATCCTAGAATAGTAGACCATTGTAAAACAGGTGGTTTAGCCACTGTTTTTGAAAACGGATTTGTAAGCATTTTAAAAGGTACATGGAAAATAAGGGTGATGCATGTAAAAGATATTCCACTCACTTTTGAAGGAAAAGCAGTACATAATATTAATAATTGCTTACCCAGTGTAATGGCTACCTATTTATTCAAAAGCATTACTATTGAAGATATAAGAAGTGGCTTACAAACTTTTATTTCTAGCAGCAATACCACACCTGGTAGATTAAACTTTTTCCATTTTAAACATTTTACTTTTCTGGCTGATTTTGCACATAACCCACATGGATTAAAACTATTAGGTGATTTTATAAACAAGCTAGATTACACTTATAAAGTTGGAGTAATTAGTGGAACTGGCGACCGAAGGGATGAGGATATTAGAGAACTGGGGGAAATTTCTGCCAACTATTTTGATGAAATCATCATTCGTTGCGACAAAAACCTAAGAGGCAGAACAGCGGAAGAAATTATTGCTTTATTGCAGGAGGGTATTAATTCAGTCAACCCAAATCTTCCACAAATGGTAATTGCCAATGAAAATTTAGCTTTAGAATACATTTATGCCAATTATAAACCTGGGGCATTGTATACCATTATGTGCGATGTTGTAGCTGGAGCTCTTGATAAGATTAAAGAACTAAAAGAAAGGGAAGAAAATTCATAATCAACTGATTTTGAGTATTTTATTAAAATATTTGGAACATTTCGGCGCTAGCCCTATTTTTGCAGCCCATTACGAAAGTTTTGGAAAGGATTGCCTGATAGTATAATGGTAGTACGACTGTTTTTGGTGCAGTTTGTCTTGGTTCGAATCCAGGTCGGGCAACAAACGCCACTCGCTTGCGAGTGGCGTTTTTGTTTACGAACGTTGCAAATTCATTTGCATAAGTGAGTAGACAAAAACGCCGAGTTGCCGAAGGCAACGAAGGGTGTTTGGGTAATGCAAAGCGGGAAGAATCAACGCAGTCAATCCATTAAAATAAATTGTTGCAAATTCTCACTTTAATTTGTCGAATATTTTTTAAAAAACCAAACCTTTAATATATCGGCAGTAATAATATACAAAGCCACAATAATAAGCATTGCACTAATTTGGAAGAAAGGTAATGGCACCAAACCTACATGCCGAGCAAAAAATGGTAAGTAGGGCACTACAATAGTTAGCATGAAACCAATAATACTTAATATAAAAAGATACTTACCTGGTTTACTTTTAAAAAAGTTTTTGTGTGTGCGTACTATGAAAAGAATGAACAATTCTGTAAGGATAGATTCTATAAACCAGCTAGTTTGAAAAGCGGCTTCTTTAACTTTAACTACGTATAAAAGTGTTAGGAAAGTAAGCACATCAAAAAGTGAACTGTGTATGCCAAAATAAACCATGTAATTTCGAATAAATTTCAAATCCCATTTACCGGGTTTATCTAATTGTTCTTCATCTACATTATCTGATGCAATTGTAAGATATGGAAAATCAGTAATAAAATTGGTTAGCAAAATTTGCTTTGGTAGCATTGGCAAAAATGGCAGAATAAGGGAAGCGATGGCTACGCTGAACATGTTTCCAAAAGTAGAACCAGTATTGATGAAAATATATTTTAACGTATTGGCAAATGTTTTTCGGCCTTCCTTTATACCATCAACTAAAACAGATAAATCTTTTTCCATTAATACAAAATCAGCTGCTTCTTTAGCAACGTCTACAGCATTATCAACTGAAATACCAATATCAGCTAAGTTGATCGCCGACACATCATTAATGCCATCACCCATGTAAGCCACAGTAAAAGATTTACGTAATGCCGCTATAATTCTGCCTTTTTGCTGAGGTTCAATTTCTGCAAAAATATGTGTACCTTTTACCTTTTGCTCTAAAGCAAGTTGACTAATATTAAATAATTCCTTACCAGTTACAACAATTGGGTTAGCAATGCCAATACTTATACCAATTGACTTTGCTACATTTTTATTATCACCTGTTATTATTTTTAAACCAACCTGAAGTTTTTTTAATTCATTGATAGTATCAATAATACCATGCTTCACCGGATCTTGTAACAATACAAATCCGGCAAATATCATTTCTTTTTCATCTTCTTTTTTAATAGAGTTTTGTGAAATTACTTTGTAACACAAGGCTATAACTCTAGTACCTATTATACCGTATGCTTCATATTGCTTAATTATATTATCTTGGTAATCGGAATAGTTTTTTAGGCTGTTATCAGAAAGTCGTATTTGAGTGCATATCGCTGTAATTTCTGTGAAAGCTCCTTTACAAATTAATATTTTTTCAGATCCAGTATCTACAGCAATACTTAATCTTTTACGGATAAAGTCGTATGGTATTTCACCAATTTTTTGAGGCATTTGTTCGTCAGGAATACTTAATTTTTTTAATGCTTCATCAATTGGATTAGCATAACCTAATTGAAGATTAGCATTCCAAAACGCTAATGTTTTTGCATAAATATTTTCATTTCCTGAATTATCAACAACGCCTTCTACAATTATGGAACCTTCAGTAATTGTTCCTGTTTTATCGGTGCATAAAAGATTTACTTCTCCAAGGTTTTGAAAGGAGGATAATTTTTTTACAATTACTTTTTTTGC
>JBKJQV010000150.1:0-14612 GCA_046593815.1 Sediminibacterium sp.
CATACCAATGCCAGTTATAATCCCATGTATCGTGCGTATAAGCTCTACGTGGGGCTGGTCCTTGAAACAAATCCCAGTCTAATCCTTCGGGCACTGGTGCTGGTTTTTGAACAGGACATTCTCCTCTATCATTCGTATAAAATGCAACAGCTTTGTAAGCATTTCCTATTACACCATTATGAATTTGCTTGATGATATCGATAGATTCAACAGCAGAACGCTGTTGATTACCCATCAAAATTATTTTACCATATTTTTTTTGTGCTTCAACAAGCAACTCTCCTTCACGAGGATTGTGACTACATGGCTTTTCTACATAAACATGCTTTCCAGCTTGTACTCCCATTATAGAACCAGGTGTATGCCAATGGTCGGGAGTTGCATTAATAACAGCATCTACTTGCTTATCTGCAAAAACTTTTCTAAAATCATTTTCTAACTTAGGTGTATAGTTGATGTATTTTGAAAATTTTCCAATAGCAGCTTCTCTTTGCTTCTTCATTACATCACACAAATAAACAAGCTCAACATTGCTTTCTTTAAGTCCTATTGGTTCATAGTATGCACTTAAGCGGCGACCTAAACCTAGTATAGCTAAATTAATGCGTTCATTAGAACCTATTATTCTAGAATAACTTTTTGCAGATATGCTTGAAAAGGTTCCACTTAATGCTAGTCCTACTGAACCCATTGCAGTTTTTTTAATAAATCTCCTTCTTGAGTTTTGCATATTTTATTGTTTATTTATAAAGTTTTAAAACTGAAAATAAAACGTTTCTACGCATTTGTTTTTGAATATAGTTATAAGTTTCTATAATGTAATTCATGGCTATCGCTTCGATATAAAAATTGAACTTCAATTAATCAACAGAAGAAATGATATCATTAATAATATGTAAATGATGATTCGAATGTAATTGAATCATCTTGAAAGTATGTTTTACGTTTAGTTTTCCAAAAAAAGGATGCACAAAAAACTTGTTAGCTGGAAGTTGTTTTAGCATTTCAATATTATCTCTTGCAATCTGAAAATTAGCACGGACAGAAGCTACATTAAACGCCTCAATTGGAATTACTGCCTTAGGTGCTTTTGCTTTTCCCCTCGGCATTTTATTTAAAGTAAAAATAATTAGTCTTAACTTATTAAATTTCCATTCATACTCTTTTGGATCAGATAAACTAACATTTTTAATAATCTGATTTATTACCATCAAGCTATGATCGATATGCCAACCTACAGATGAAGCAGAAATAGCTGGATTTATACGATCACTATAGGATAGTTTTTCTTCTAAGTGAGATAAAATATGCGGCAATGATTTCATATTAACTTATTGATACAAGATATAAATAGACACTTTGAAGATATACATAAAAAAAGACCTCATAAAATTTATGAGGTCTTTGTGGGAGCACACGGGTTCGAACCGCGGACCCTCTCGGTGTAAACGAGATGCTCTAAACCAACTGAGCTATGCTCCCTTAGTTGTTTGGGAGTGCAAAAATAGGGTCTGTGGCCTAACTGCCAAAAAAAAATATACTTTTTTATACTATTCTTTCAAAACACTCATTTTAATTACGCCAAAACTTACCTTTGCTACATGTCATTTGCATTTTCATCCATATCACCCAAACCTTGGGAAGCATTTGAGACCGATACAGAAACTGCTTTAGCAACTTCATACAGCTTAGTTGTATGGAACGATGAAGTAAATACTTTTGAATGGGTTATAGAAACCCTTATTGAAGTATGTGGCCATAATAAAGAACAAGCAGAACAATGTGCCCTTTTTATTCACAACAAAGGTAAATACGCTGTAAAATCTGGAGATTACGATTCACTTAAGCCTATGTGCAATTCCATAACTGAAAGAGGAATTGGAGCTACAGTGGAGAGTACAGACTAATGCAAATTCTCACCAACAAAATCTGGTTTCCCCCAGTAGATGAAGCTCAATCAGATGGATTACTCGCAATGGGTGGCGATCTATCTCCTGAAAGAATTTTATACGCTTATCAACATGGTATTTTCCCTTGGTTTGAAGGCGATATTCCTCTTTGGTGGTGCCCCGATCCAAGATTTGTTTTATATCCTGATAATTTGTTGCTTAGCAAAAGCATGCAACAAATAATTAAAAGAAATCATTTTCAATTTAAGACCAATACCGCTTTTGCCAATGTTATACATAATTGTAAAGCACTCCCAAGAGAAGGACAGGAAGGAACTTGGATTACGAATGAAGTTGAAGTTGCCTATACCCAATTACATAATTTAGGTTATGCTCATTGCGCAGAAACTTGGTTAAATGGCGAATTAGTTGGCGGACTTTATGGAATTAGATTAGGCAATGTTTTTTTTGGAGAAAGCATGTTTAGCAAAATTACCAATGCTAGTAAATTTGCATTTATACTTTATGTTGAATTGTTAAAAAAAGAAGGAGTAGAATTAATAGATTGCCAAGTATATACCAGCCATTTAGAAAGCTTAGGAGCAACAATGATACCAAGAATAAAATTTATTGAATTACTAAATGACTATGGTACACTTCTATAACCATACATTACTTCCACATCACGCACAATCCTTTCCATATCTAAGTCTTTGCCCATAGGATCGTAAGATTGTTTTAAATTACTTCCAAAAATAATAGCGATTGTTTGCCAAAATGCAGCACTGATAAACCCTTTGTATTCATCAATAATTTCATAACAATTATTACCTGTCTGCCTATTAATTAGTTTCATCAATACTTTTCCTTGATAAACTGAAAGATTGGTAAGCTTATCCGTAAATTCTTTTTTAATTTCTTTTTCTCTTTCTTTAATGATTGCCCTTCTTTTACTTTTATCAGAAACGTTTAACAATTTTGCATTAATCTCATTCATTATTTTACTTGCAGATTTTGCGTAAGGATAGGTAACATAAACTGCATTCCTTAATCGAGTCCAATCTGCCCAATAGTTCCTCCATTGTCTAGTCATTCTTCCATAAACCAAAACAGGAGGTAAATAAGACTGACCAATTGTATCTCCTTCTGGGGTAATATATGCGCTAACTTTTAAAGTGTCTAAAACGCTTTGCTGAGCATCAAGTTGATTACTTGCAGAAATAGTCAGCAAAGAAATAATTAAAATTATATGATATTGTAGTTTTTTCAACAGATATAAAAATAGCCAAATTGACTGATATTAATACCATGATCCCAAAAAAGTAACCTTTGCAGCTACTAAGTGATAGAAGTTTTACTTTTTATTTTAACTCTTTGAATAATGGATAAAACAAATCCAACAACCATCACTAAAATTCCGAGCCAAAGCATATTTATCATTGGAAATTCATAAACTTTTAGCGTAAGTAAATCAGTAATATTGCCAGTTTCTTTTACTCCAATTTCTAATTTTCCCGTTTTTTGGTCAACTACTTTATTAAATTTAAGGATCAAACTTTGTGATAACACTGTATCTGTAATAGCCCTTATCTCCATCCCTTTTAAAACAATTCCCGGGTTAGCTCCATATCTTTTACCTTCTTTAGTAATAACTGTAAAATCTAGAAAAACAGCTGTTTCATCAGTAGCATATTGATTTTTTCTTTCGGGAGGATTAATTGAAGCACTATTTAATATCATCAATCCATTGCTGTAAAAAATAGTGTCTTTTACTTTGATCTCTTTATTTTTAAAACTAACAGTATCAGCGTTTTTATTTTCCTGAAATGAAGTGATGTAAACAAAAATGTCTTTATACCAATAATGCTTTGCAGCAGGATTAGCAGCAAACCCCTCCATACCTTTATTATTTTTTATAACATCAGGATATAATTTAAAATTGTCGTCCCCTTTTTTCGATTTAAAATCTATTTCAAAATAACGCTTTCTATCCCTAGCGTTAATTGTATCCATAGAGTAAGTAACCATATATCGCCCCATATCGGTTGCTACTCCTTTAAATAATGTGAGATTCTCAGCAGGATCGCCAGCTGGATTATTCTTTGATTTTGAATCCATTTGCAATGGAGATACTCCAGTAGTATTCCAACTGAGCACAGTTTTTTTACTTGAAGAAATAAGTATGGCTAATAATATCATACCAAAACCAATATGTGCTACAGAAGCACCAGCTGCTTTTATTTTTCCTTTTAAAACAAGCCATATGTATGAAGTATTTGCAACAATAGCATATACAGCACAAAATATTGCTAAGTGAATTGCTCCTAAAAAACCGGGACCTTTTTTAACGAAATTAATATTCCCAAAAATACTTATGCATAAGGAAATACCCAAAGCTATAATAGTAGGAATAACAATTTTTTTATAGAACTGTTGCTTCGGGGTATCCTTGTATTTTAAGTATTGAGTTATCGCAGTGAGCAATCCTATTACAATTGCTACAAAAATTTGAATCTGATTATGAGCAAACTCAGGATCCTCAGGAGGGGCAATATTGGTTCCAAATAATTTATTCCAAACTGGTGTAGATGTTTTTACAATAATTACAGAAGCCGATAAAAATAAAACCAAAGAACCAATAAACATCCAGAACTCTCTGCTATAAGTATTCTCTTCTCTTACAATTGATGGAATAGATTTATAGCGAATGAAATAAAGTGTCATTGCTGGTACAAAAAATACAAGCACAAATAGCAGTAACTGAGTATTCATTCCTAAATCTGTAAAAGCGTGTACTGAAGTGTCACCTAAAATTCCCCTTCTTGTTAAAAAAGTAGAATAGAGAACTAAACAAAAACTGATAATATAAAAAAAATAAGTAGGCCGTAAAGAATACCCACTGCTTTTAAAAACCATATTGGTATGTAATCCTGCAACTAAAGTTAACCAAGGAACCAAAGATGCATTCTCAACAGGATCCCAAGCCCAATAACCGCCAAATGATAAACTTTCATAAGCCCATGCTGCACCCATCATAATACCTGTACCTAATACTGCTGCAGAAAAAGATGCCCATGGTATTGCAGGTTTTGTCCACTCATGATCCTTACTCATTAAACCTGCAAATGCAAATGCAAAAGGAACTACCGTTGAAGAAAATCCTAAAAATAAAATGGGTGGATGTATTACCATCCAATAGTTTTGTAATAAAGTATTTAATCCAGTGCCATCTTTTATGAACGATAAATATTCTGGTCTGCTAAATATTGGAGCATCCATTTCATTGCGCAATAATACAAACGGACTGCTTCCAACTTTTGCATTAAAAAAGTAAATGCCAATTAACATTGATGCTAATGCAAATTGCACAAAGCTAATTACCGTCAAAGTTCCTGCTTCCCATTTACGAGCTTTCCAAATTAATATCCATCCTAAAAAGCAATTCCAAAAACTCCATAACATAAAGCTTCCTTCTTGTCCTTCCCAAAAACAACTTAATAAATATTCTACTTGCAAGCTTCTATCACTATGCGTGTATGCATATTTATACTCAAATAAGTGGTTCGAAATGATATAATATAGAATTCCAAACAACGCCAGCATGCTTATTGTAAGAAACCCAAAAGCAACCCGAGCTAACTTAATCCAAGGAGTTGATAATAATGTACTTTCTAGTCTACTAGCTTTATAAAAAGAGAAGGTTGCTAACAATGAAGCTACCAAACTTAGTATTGCAAAAAAATGACCGATCTGTCCTGGTAATAAATGCTCTCCTATATAATTCATGGAAATATCAATTCAAATAAAAATTTTAGTTAGAAGTCTGTAATTGCTTCATCGCTTTTGGATCATCCTTGTATTTAGAAGGGCACTTCAACAAAATACTTTTGCAATCGAAATAACCATCTTTAACTTTGCCCTTCAATACAATTCTTTCGCTTTTTTCCATATCTGTAGGCTTGGCATCATGGTAAACTACTTTTATAGAATTACCCAAAGTATCTACTGCAGTAAAACTTAAATAATTTGGATTTTTAACAGCATCATATTCAACTGGTTGCTGTTTGTCCATTTTAGCAATTAAATTTACAAATTTGCCCTCTTTTTCCTTTGCAGAAGCAATGGTTTCATAGGTTGATAAATCGCCTGAATATTGTACTAAAACTGCTATAGCTGCCGCTATGAATACCAGAATTATAATATGGGTAGTTTTCATCTTTTAAAAATGTGGTGCAAAGTTAACCCAAACAGCTCAGAATCATCAATTGTTTAGCATTTACCTAACTAATCACTGTTTTTATCTAAAACCTCAGTTTTTGTTTAACCAATCTGAGGTTCAATTAAAAAATTGCAAGTAACTTGCACCCCGTTTTCAATACACAATTAACATGACTGACTTATCTGGTTTTAACCCAAATAGTATCTCTAACCCGAACAACAACATTTTTGGCTTGCCTTTTACCGAGGACGACGCTCGTTTAGTTATCCTTCCTGTTCCTTGGGAAGTTACCGTAAGTTATGGTGGTGGAACTGCAAGAGCAGCAGATCATATCTTTAAATCGAGTTTACAAGTAGATTTATTAGATGTTGATGGAAATGCCGGTTGGAAGCAGGGTTTTTATATGAAGGAAATTGACAAAAAATTACTATTTAAAAATGATTACTTAAGAAAAGAAGCCGAATTGTATATCGACTTCATAGCTCAAGGCTCAGCAATTGAAGAAAATAAATTCATGTGTAAAAGCCTTAAAGAAATAAATGAAGGAAGTGCTTACATGAATAAATGGGTTTATGAAAATAGCAAAGCACTTTTAGAGAAAAACAAATTAGTTGCCGTTCTGGGTGGTGATCATAGTACCCCGTTAGGATTAATGAAAGCGTTATCTGAAAAGCATGGCGATTTTGGTATTTTACAAATAGATGCCCATTGCGATCTGAGGGCTAAATTCGAAGAATTTAATTATTCTCATGCATCTATCATGCACAATGCTTTAACAGAAATTCCATCAATTACAAAATTAGTGCAAGTTGGCGTTCGCGACTATTGTGAACAAGAATGGGATTATATATGCAGTAGTAATTTTAAAGTTATTACTTACTTCGATAAATCAATTAAAGAGCGATTATTTGAAGGTCAAACTTGGAAGTTAATAGTTGATGAAATCATTAAAAATCTACCAGAAAAAGTATATGTTAGTTTCGATATAGATGGATTAGACAGAAAGCTTTGTCCTAATACCGGCACTCCTGTTCTTGGTGGATTTGAAAGTGAAGAAATAATTTATCTAATTAGAAAAGTTAAAGAAAGTGGCAGAGAATTGATTGGTTTTGATTTAGTTGAAATTGGTGTTGGGCAAACTGATTGGGATAGTAATGTAGGTGCAAGAATTTTATGGAGGCTTTGTAACATAATGGTATCATAATGATTAAGACTTACGATTACATTATTATTTTAAAAAAGAAAAGCAATAACAAGGTTGATGGCATTAGTCAACTAATGTTACTCCTATCAATTATTGCATTTATTGGTAGCGCATATGCAAACCCTGCAAATAGTATCAAATCATTATTAATTTCTGTATTGATACTTGGTTGGTGGATTTTTTGTAATCAACAAAAAAGAAGAAATATTTCACCATCATATCGATTGGCATTGCTATTTGCAGCTATTGGCTGGTATTTTCAAAAAGATGGTATTTGGATTTCGCTGATTTATTTGATTGCTGCAGTTTTAGAAAAACAAGTTAAATTTCCACAAGAAATTGCTTTTGATGAATTAGAAGTTGTACAAAATAGCTTCCCCAAAAAAAAACATAGTTGGAATGAGATAAATAACGTGATTCTTAAAGACGGATTACTGACAATCGATTTTAAAAACAATCAACTCATTCAAAAAGAGGTAGACGCCGAAGTAACAGAACAAGTGGAAAAAGAATTTAATGAATTTGCAAAAGAGCAGATCGAAAAAAGCAACGCTTCAATTGAGAATTAACTGAATTATGGCAAATAACCCATTCTTGCTTTACTCCGATGGAGAAGGAAATATTTTTGAAGATGAAACGCTTTATGCAGTTGGTAGAGCTGGTTGGGATGCATTTGAAGTGCCAGAAGACCAATGGATTGAATTACCTGAAGGTGGTAACTTATATGAATTACCAGGGAGAAGAAGTATAGGCATTGATGTTGATTCAGGTGAAATGCGTTTATGCGAAAAAGGATGGGCAGTTGCTGCTTTTATTCCTCCTGCACATACTGGACTATTTATTGCAGCTTACGAAACAATGCCCGATGCTCCATTACTGCCTTTGTTTTGCTACACAGCCGTAGGTTGGAGAAATAATAAAAACTATGTTCCAGCAATTAGAATAGAAAAAGATATTCGTCAAGAATCTGCTGGATACAATGACCACTTAATTGAAAAAGGTTCAAATCATTTATTGAACGCTTACCCAGAAAATAGACTGGTAAAACATTTAATGGAGAATTGCTGTATGACTTATCATTGCCCTGCAGCAAGAAATTTTTCATTAGGAAGATGGGAATGCCCTATCCCCACTTCTCCTGCTTGTAATGCTAACTGCATTGGTTGCATTTCATTTCAACCTGCAGAAGAAAGTATAGTTTCAACACAGGATAGATTAACGTTTAAACCTACGGCAGAAGAAATTGTAGAATTTACCGTACCTCATTTAATGAATGCTCCATTTCCGATAGTAAGTTTTGGACAAGGTTGCGAAGGCGAACCATTATTAATGTGGGAGACAATTCGTGAATCTATTATTGAAATGAGGAAGCATACCGATAAGGGCAGTATCAACATTAATACCAATGGCTCAAAGCCAGATGCTGTGCTTGAATTATGTAATGCAGGATTAAATAGTATTAGAGTAAGTACCAATTCGGCTCAGAAGCATATTTATGAAGCTTATTATCGTCCTAATAATTATCAGTTCGAAGATATTATTGAAAGTTTAAAAGTAATGCGCCAACATGGTGGATGGAGCAGTATTAATTATTTTGTATTTCCTGGAATTACAGATAGCGTAGCCGAATATGAAGCTTTAAGAATTTTAATTAGAGAAACTGGATTGAACATGATACAGTGGAGAAATTTTAATATCGATCCAGATTGGTATATGGGCAAAATTGGCATGAGTGAACCCGGTGAAATGTTGGGAGTAAAACAAATGATGGAATTAATTCGTGAAGAATTTCCAGATTTAAAATTCGGATATTTTAATCCACCAATCGAAAGAATTAAAGGCGATTACAATAGCAGCTATGCAGGGTCTGCGCAATAACTATATTTTACAAGGAATACTTTTAGCTTTAGCAGCAACGCTACTATGGTCAGGTAATTTTATTATTTCAAGAGCAGTAAATAAAGATATTGGACCTGTAAGTTTAGCTTTTTATAGATGGCTTTGTGCTTCAATTATTATTGCACCATTTGCTTTTAAAAAATTAAAAGAAGAAAAACAAGTAGTAATAGCAAACTACCGCTATTTGTTTTTTGTATCATTAACAGGCATAGCTTTATTCAACACTTTTGTTTACGTAGCTGGCCATTATACTTCTGCTATTAATATGGCATTAATAGGTACTACCTCATCTCCCATTTTTGCAACTATTATGGCCGTAATTTTTCTTAAAGAAAAACTAAGTCGATTTCGAGTAATTGGCATGGCCGTTTGTATATTAGGCATACTAATGTTGATATCAAATGGCAGTTGGAGTAAATTAATTGCCTTTCATTTTTCTAAAGGCGACTTATGGATGTTTGCAGCTGCGTTTGCTTTTGCATCATACAATGTATTAGTACGAAAAAAGCCAAGTACAATAAGTGCTATCAATTTTTTATTCGTCATTTTTTTGATAGGAACAATGATGCTTTTCCCTTTTTATTTAAGAGAGTTACTTTATGATGTACCAACCAATTGGAGCCCAATCTTAATTGGCTCAATTGTATACCTCGGTATAGGAACATCAGCAATCGCATTCTTATGTTGGAATTTAGCCATTCAAAAACTAGGGACAGGAAGAACTGTTTTATTTGGCAATTTAATACCAGTATTCAGTATTATTGAAGCTGTAATTTTATTAGGAGAAAAAATGACAACTGCACATTTTGTTAGTGGTATAATTGTGGTAAGTGGATTAGCAATTGCTAATATAAAATCGAAATGATTACTACAACTACTATTATATTGCTTTGTTTGTTTGCATTTGTAGCAGGGTTTGTAGACGCCATTGTTGGAGGTGGTGGACTTATTCAACTACCTGCGGGACTAATTTTATTGCCACAATTTCCAGCGGGCACTGTAATTGGCTCATTAAAAATACCTGCATTTACCGGTACTGCATTTGCCGTTCAGCAATATTTAAAAAAAGTGAAAGTAAATGCTAAACAGGTTTTGGCTATGGCATCAATTGCTTTCTTATCTGCTTTTGCAGGCTCACAAGTATTGACGATGGTAAGTAATAAATACATGAAGCCAATAATATTTTTTGTATTAGTAATTGTAGCCATCTACACATATAGCAAGAAAAATTTTGGACAGCATACGCATAAAGACATCAATTCAAAAAAACAGTTTTTATATTCAATGATCATTAGTTTAATCATTGGTTTTTATGATGGATTTATAGGACCTGGTGCTGGCAGTTTTTTAATCATGGCATTCATTAGCGTACTTGGATATGATTTTTTAAAAGCTGGCACACATGCCAAACTAGTTAATATGGCTACTAATCTCGGATCCATCACTTTGTTTATGTTAAAAGGATCTATTTTATGGAGCGTTGCAATTCCAATGGCAGTAAGCAATGGCGTTGGGGGAATACTTGGTGCAAGATTAGCCATCTATAAAGGCAATCAGTTTATCAGGGTTTTCTTTTTGTTGGTAGTTATAGCTACACTGCTTAGATTCGGGTATGATATTTTTATTAAGTAATAAAATGCAATTAACCAATGTTTACTTTTTTAAAAACAGATTCAACAAATAATCATTTTCAACTACTAATTAAGGAATTAGATAAAGACCTTGCAATTCGCGATGGCGATGAACACGCTTTTTATGCGCAGTTTAACAAAGTAGATATGATAAAACAGGTGATAGTTGCTTATGAAGACGTAATTCCAGTTGCTTGCGGCGCTATCAAATCATTTTCTGATGATACAATGGAGATAAAAAGAATGTGGGTAGAACCTGCGTTTAGAGGCCAAGGAATTGCTTCAATGATTTTAAAAGAATTAGAAAGTTGGACGATAGAATTGAATTGCAATAAATGTATTTTAGAAACAGGCAATAAGCAATTAGAAGCTTTAGCACTTTACCCTAAAAATGGATATCATATCATCGAAAATTTTGGGCCCTATGTTGGAGTGACTAATAGTATATGTTTTGAAAAACAATTATCATAATGATTAACTATATTACTATACTAAGAGGAATTAATGTTGGTGGTAAAAGACTCATTAAGATGGATGCGTTGAAACAATTATTTGTTGAGCTAGGATTCAATAATGTTCAGACTTATATTCAAAGTGGTAATATAGTTTATCAATCAAAAAAATTGGTTAAAGAATCAATAATTAGTAAATCAATACAATCTAGATTTGGCTTTGAAGTTCCAGTTATCAATTTAACTTTAACTGATCTTGAAAGTATAATTGCTTTAAATCCATTTTTAAAAGATAAAAAAAAGGATCCCTCCTATTTACATATAACTTTTTTATCTGCTCAACCCCTTCCAGAAAAAATAGAACTACTGAAAACTCAAAAAGAGGAGTTTTATTGCATCAATAAAGCCGTTTATTTATATTGCCCCAATGGATATAGTAATTCTAAATTGACCAATACTTTTATCGAAAATAAATTAGGCGTTACAGCAACAACAAGGAATTGGAGGACATGTGTTCAACTTTTTGAAATGTTTAATTCCAATAGTTAGGGGGTTGAGGCACATTCAGTTGGCAAGTCTTCAATCATTTTACCAATAAAACCTTCCCAGTTCAGTAGTATTTCACAAAATGAATTTCTTTCTTGTATGCTGTGCGCCCATAATACTAAATAACATATCATCTACAACACCTACAGAAAATATTAGCCTGTAAATAGGATGAAGCTTTAAACTTAACATTTTGGTATTAGAAATGGAATACTCATTTTGAAATCAAATGTAAGATAAAAGAAAGATAAACCAAATTAAAAACATAGTTAAACCGTATATAAGTCATACCTAATAGTTACGGCTTATATATGGCTTATATACGGCTTATATATGGCTTATCTATGGGTTATCTAAGTTAAAAGTCGCAATATGACTGCTTTTTGGTTCATAAAACTCAATCAATTATGAAGTGTTCAAATTCCGAGTTCTATTGGGTAAACTAGAACCGCTTATTTTTAGGTTGCTGAGGTAATCAACCAATATTATGAGGAATTATAAAGTTGAACGTCATTTTTTCATATTTTCAGAATAGCATAGTTTTAAGAGTTACCTGCAATTGTATCGAAGACACTAAACTATGACAGACAAGCAATACTCTGATAATAAAAAACAAGAATAAATACATCATATGAAACCGATTTTGTTCACCATCTTTTTTATGTCATTTCAATTTGTATTTTCTCAAACTATCAATGAAGAAGATTTAATTCGTAAAGCTCGGCAAACTTCAAATGAAGCTATTTCCAGGCAAGACGTAGACGGTATTTCAAAATTCTGGCTGGATGATTATTTGGTTATACGAGGAAGTGGTGTAATTGAAATTGGGAAAGAAGCCAATAAAGTAAATTGGAGGAAAACATTTAAAGAAACCCCACAAACTAGTTTTAAACGCTTCCCATCAGAAATTATAATAAGCAAAAATAACCCTGCCATTGCTTGGGAAACTGGAAAATGGAAAGGGTTTAATACATACAGCAAGGGCGGCCGCTACAGCGCACAATGGAAGAAAATAGATAGCGAGTGGAAATTGCAGGCTGAGCTATTTGTGGCTTTAGAGAAATAAATTTTAAGCTATACCAATTATTGGTATATTTATTAATCAAAATATATTTTATGGCAAAAAATACTTCTGTCCTTCTTGGTGACCATTTCGAAAAATTTATTGGTAAAGAAGTCAAATCTGGCAAATACGGATCTGCTAGTGAAGTAATACGAACAGCATTGAGAATATTAGAATCAGAGGAAGAGAAAAAATCAGCATTAATAAAAGCTTTAATAAAAGGTGAAAAGTCAAAACGAGTTGAAAATTTTGATCCTAAAGTTCAGTTAGCTCAACTTCACAAAAAATATTTATGAGGAAACTAAAAATAGTTTTCTTAGAGGAGGCAATTCAGGATATTGAAGAGATTTGGTTTTATACTTTTACAACTTGGTCGCAAGAACAAGCAGATAGATATCATTCGCTTAAAATTAAAGAAATTGAATTTTTAGTAACAAACCCAGAATCAGGAAAAATTTTAGACCATCTTCGAAAAGGATATAGATCTTCCAAAGTAAAATCGCATTATATTTTTTATCGCTTTACCTCAAACGAAATAGAAATTATAAGAATTTTACACGAAAGTATGGATATTCCAAATCGGTTAAATGACTAGTACCTTGCTTAAAACATTAACCTTTCTTTCCAAATTGAATCAGCCATTAAACCTAATTTTACACTGATCATTCTATTATGGACTTGAGTTTTGAAAAAGAAAAAAACATTAAAGCCGCATCAATCACTGGCATTATTACCATAATACTGTTTTTGATCTTTTTTTATGTTCATTATTCCAAACCAATTCCTCCTGAACCGATTACGGGCGAAGGCATAGAAGTAAATTTAGGCAATAGCGAAACGGGCTTCGGAACTATTGCTCCCCAATCTCCTGGCAAAGAAGCTTCTCAAAAACAATTAAGCACTGCTAGATCTGCTAATAATGCAACTCAACCCATAACCAATACTGCCAATCCTTCAGAAGAAGATATTGCAGTTAATAACGATAAAAAAACAACAACAAACCTCAATAACAACTTACCAACTAAACCTCTACCCACCCCAACTCCTAAAGCTGTTTTTAAAGGAGCAACAACGCCCACTACCACCAATAAAGGTGGAAACAATAGCGATAGTTATAATGGTGTTTTAAACCAAGGTATCGCAGGCGGAAAAGGTGATCAGGGCAATCCGAATGGAAATCCTAACTCGGATAGTTATATCGGAAATGCAGCTAGTGGCAAAACCGGAATTGGTGGAGTTGCCATTAAAAATGGTTTAGATGGAAGAAGAATTACCAAGTTCCCCAATTTTGAAGACGATTTTAATGAAAATGCAAAAGTAGCTGTTGATATAACTGTTGATCAATTGGGTAATATAATTGCCGCAACAATTAATCCAAAAGGAACTACAACAACCAACACAAATATTCGCAATATTGCTTTAAAAAAAGCAAAAACATTAAAACTTAACAGCGGTTCAGCTGAAGCACAAAAAGGCACTTTAGTATTTAGTTTTATATTGCGAAGTTAAATTTTATTGCATCTTTGCATTGCAATGAAATACCCAGAAACAGTTGAATATTTATTTAATAAACTACCGATGTTTAGCCGAATAGGCGCAGCAGCTTATAAAAATGATCTTACAAATACCATTCAACTTTGTGAAGCCCTAGGCAATCCGCAAAATAAATTTAAAACCATACATATTGCTGGCACTAATGGCAAAGGCTC
>JBKJQV010000106.1:0-3564 GCA_046593815.1 Sediminibacterium sp.
GGTCTTTGTATTTAGATAATTATAAAAATTAAAATAACAATTATATCAAACCATTACCTACTGCAGTAACAGTTAGCAATTGTTGATGAGTTGTTTCAAAATAAATATGAAAGAAGCATTAATCATTTTTGTAAAAAATCCCGAACCTGGCAAAGTAAAAACTAGGATAGCACTTTCTATGGGTAATGAGAAAGCTGTAAGCATTTATAAAGAGCTATTAGAGCATACAAAAAAAATAACGCAGTTATTGCTAATTGATAAATTTGTTTTTTACGCAGATGAGATCAACCAAAATGATTTATGGGATAATAATTCTTTTCATAAATTAGTTCAGCATGGTAATAATCTTGGCGAACGAATGAGAAACGCTTTTGATTTTATTTTTGAAAAAGGATACAATTCTGTTTGCATAATAGGAAGCGATTGCATGGAGCTTTCGGATGATATTATTATGTCTGCTTTTTATGGTTTGAATAAAAATGATATAGTTATAGGGCCATCAACAGATGGGGGCTATTATCTTTTAGGGTTGAAGCAAACAATTGAAGTTCTTTTTTTAGATAAGCCCTGGAGTACAGAAGGTGTGTTAACTGAAACGATCAACGATATAAAAAAAATGAAACATTCTTATATATTACTGGAATTACTTACAGATATTGATACAGAACAAGATTGGCAAAACCATTTATCAAAAGAATTAACCAATAAAATCTAGCAATGTATTGAGTTATTTAACTGCTAGCATCAATGTATATAAAGAAGCAACCGAGACTCGTATTTTGCTTTCTAATCTGCGAACAAAATATTCCGCTTGCATTACAAAATGATGAGCTGCTAATATAATTATATTTAAGGGGAGCGATTTCTTTGCAACAATACCTTGAAATGATTACTAATATTGGTTTTGGCACAGTTGAAGTTATGGCAAAAAACATTACCATATTATAGTCTCAAACCATTATTACTCTGATGAATTATTAAACTTAGAAAGTGTTGAAATATTTGCTTTTAAAGATCCTATGAATTCAGATGGCCTCTGTATTTTTACAAGGAAAACTGCTATTAATTATGGATCAGAAGAATATTTTGGCAACGAATATGGACATGTGCTCATGCCTAATCAGCCAATGGCAATATGTGATAAAACAGCATGTAACTTGCTAATGTTAGGAAGAAAGGATATATTTATTTTTATATAGTTTTATAGTAGCGGCGGATGTTAGTAGGATTTATCCATACCTTAATTCGCATTATTAGGTAATAAAAGTAAAATTAATAGGTTTGTTCTATAGTTTCACTAAAGTATTAATTAGACTAGCTCTAAAGCTATTCTGTAGTAAAATCATTGTTAATGATAACAAATATTTTAATTACAGAGGACCGATGATACTTGCTTGTAACCACCCCAATTCTTTTTTGGATGCAATTATTATAGGTAGCCGCTTTAAACAACCCGTTCATTTTCTTGCAAGAGGAGATGCTTTTAAAAAGCCATTTGTTAATTTAATATTGAGATCCTTGAAACTTATTCCAATCTATCGATTAAGTGAAGGGAGAGAATACCTTGCATTAAATGATGCAACTTTTGAAAAATGCCAGCAGGTATTATTGAATAAAGGTATTGTACTAATTTTTTCTGAAGGATTATGTGAAAATAATTGGAAACTTCGACCATTAAAAAAAGGGACTTCTCGTATTTTCTTTACCGCTTTACAGAATTCGTTAATTTCAAATGAACTAAAGGTATTACCTATAGGAATCAATTATAATTCATTTCAACATTTTGGTAAAAATATAATTATACATATAAATAAACCTATTATCTATAACGATCTTTTGCCCGAAACTAAAGAAGCAGAAAATACCAATAGGTTTAATTTATTGCTCTATAAAAAATTATCAGATTGTGTATTAGAATCTTTACAAATACCAGAAGTAGCTGGATTCTTACTAAGTAATCTACCTAATAAGAATACAATAAAATCATCGCACTTAAATTTCCTGAAAGAAAAGATTCCAATTGTAGAAAATTTTTCTTTTTTAAGAAATATTACTGCTCCATTTAGAATATCAAAAAACACAACTATTTCTATATTTTATTTATTGATACTTTTTCCCTTTGCAGTTTCTTCAATTTTTATACACTTCCCCCTTTATATTCCCTTATATAATTTGATAAAAACAAAGACTAAAGGAACAGTATTCTTTGATAGTATATTATTTGGATCTTTGCTGCTGATCTATCCTTTTTATTGGTTAATAATAAACCTATTTTCTTTTATTTTTATTCAGAGCATTTTGTTGAAAACATTGATTATTCTATTGCCATTTTGGGCTTGGTTACATATTAAATGGTTAATACAAGTACAAGGTGTTGCTAACTTTTTAAAATTGTCACAAGCCGAAAAAAATCAAATTAAGCAAAGTATGTATTAACGAACTTTGCTTAAACTTAACATTCCAATCATCCAGTTGGGCAGGGGTTTGTGGTGTTTTCTTTTTTGTAAATCGAGGTACCAGCCTATTTTTTTTAAGATAGTAATTTTATGAGTTTCAACCAGTTCTATTAATGTTCCATCAGGGTCTTCTACATAGCAGAATCGACCTGCACTTTCGCCCATTGAAAAAGAATTTGCGCTATCTACCGTAAATGGAAAACCAGCATCTATTGCTATTGATTTTAGCTTATCCATTTGTAGTACATCGAAACATACATGAATAAAACCGCAGTCGCCCCAAAAACGGTTTGCATAAATTTTTGCAGGAATTCGGTCCTTAGCTTCTATCAATTCAATTTGAACTGAACCAAACAGCTTACTGAATGCGCCACGGTTAGAAACTTTTTTCTTCAAAAGTACCCTGCGAAAATTTTTACCAGATGAAGCAGCATCAACTGTATCTATCATAGGAGCTGTTCCGCTATATACTACTTCATTAATTCCTATTATATCACGATAAAAATGCAATGCCTTTTCCATATCACTAACACCAATTACTACTCCTGCAACTCCACCACAAACACCTTTACTAGTTTTGAACCATTCATCACCTTCAATAATATTAAAATGATTGCCATACATGTCAGTTAACCAAAAGTGTTTTCTATCATCAGGGGCATCATAAATAGGTGAGATAGACAAATTTTTTTGAGCTAAAAAATATTGATGGGCAAAATATACATCAGCAGTTTTAATCTTAGTAGCAAAAATACCAAGATCACCAGTTAGTGCAGGAGATAAAGACATTTCAGGCTTTCGGCTGGTAAACTGCCATATTTCAAAACCGCCTCCACCACCCATGTTTAATGATAAAATAGCCCTTCTTTTATGTACATGACTCCCAGTATACGCGGTCATTAAAGATGCTTCAGCCTTGTCATCAAAAATAAGCACATCCATTCCGAATAGATCTTTATAAAGTAACTTTGCTTCTTCTGCATTACAAACTCCAATACCTACTTGTTGTATACCTGTGATTAGTTCCTGCATTGAAATTTTTTGTAATAAATTTACGCTGAAAAAAGTGAATAGTAAGTATTGTTTACCGATAATTAAGCATTTTTTT
>JBKJQV010000185.1:0-4785 GCA_046593815.1 Sediminibacterium sp.
TAAAATTCCATTGTTTTATTGTAACGCAGTTGGAAGTCAAACCGAAATTGTTTTTGATGGTGCTTCTTTGGTTTTTGATAAACATGCAAATTTATGTAAGTCTCTACCAATGTTTGAAGAAGCTTTGGTTGGAATTGATTTGAATGATGACGGAACTTTTGATGCGCCAATTATTGAATATGCCAATAGAGTTCCCGATAAAGAATTGAATCCTGCAACATTAGAAGAGCACTTAAATATTGCACAAGTTTATGATGCACTTATTTTAGGCATCAGAGATTATTTTCAAAAAATGGGTTTCAAAAATGCAATAATTGGTTCATCGGGAGGTATTGATTCTGCAGTAACATTAGCACTGGCATGTGATGCTTTGGGTGCAGAAAATGTAAGAGCTATTTTAATGCCGTCGCCATACTCAACCAATCATTCAGTAGATGATGCAGTTCAATTGAGTAAGAATTTAAATAATGCTTATGATATTATTAAGATCAATGATATCTTTCAGAGTTTTTTAAAAACATTGGATCCATTATTTAATGGATTACCTTTTTCATTAGCAGAAGAAAATATTCAAAGCAGAAGCAGAGGAAATATTTTGATGGCTATTGCCAATAAGTTTAACTACATATTATTAAACACTTCAAATAAAAGTGAATTAGCAACTGGCTATGGAACATTGTATGGAGATATGGCTGGTGGATTAGGGGTTTTAGGAGATTGTTATAAGTTACAAGTATATGAATTAGCTAAATATATTAATCGCAATAAAGAAATTATTCCTTCCCATATTATTTCCAAAGCACCCTCGGCAGAATTAAGACCTAACCAGAAAGACAGCGATAGCTTACCCGATTATGAAATACTAGATAAATTATTGTACCAGTATATAGAAAAAAGAATGGGGCCAGCAGAAATAAAAGCCATGGGGTTTGATACTGCCTTAGTAGATAGAACTTTAAAAATGGTTAATAATAACGAGTACAAGCGAAATCAATTTTGTCCAATTATTCGAATTTCGCCTAAGGCTTTTGGTGTTGGTCGCCGTGTTCCAATTGTTGGAAAATATTTAAACTAAGCTTCTTGCTTGTGTACTACTAATAAAGGTAAATGAGTATGAAATGCTAATTTCTTAGTACTGCTTTTTATAAATAATTTTTCGAAAAAGGTTTTTTTCTTTGGTACACTAATAATCATGTTCACTCCATTACTTTCTGCAAATTCATTAATACCTAAAACATATTCACTATTTTTTGCAAAATGATATTCAGGGTTAAATTCTTGTAGTAAAGTATGAACTGCAAAACCCTCTCCCACAACAGTTGCTGGATAATTTTTATCACTTTCTTCCATATCCACATCTAAATTAAAGACCAATAATTTGGCTTTAGTATCATTTAAAATTTCGCGAATAATGCCTAATGGAATAAATTGATCTGCATGATCAAAATCACATGCTAACATAATTTTTTCAATTACCATGAATGTTGCATTTGGAGGAATTATCAAAACAGGAACGCCTAAAGCTCCTGCAACTGAAGTTGTATTACTTCCAATTAAAGTTTCTTCCAATGCGCCTCCTCCAGTTATACCCATAATTATCAATTCAATTTTTTCTTTTTCGGCTAGCATTATTAACCCATCGGTAATAGATCCATATTCTACTGCTACATCAAATTGAATATTGGAATTTGTAAATGTTGATATTAATTGATCTCTGAAATTATTCAGGTTTTTAATTGCAGCATCTTTAAAAGTATTTAATTCTAACATTTGAACACCAGGCATTAATGGATCCAATGCAACAGGTAATTCATACGCATGAAATAATAATATCCTTTTTACATTTACTTGATTGGCAAAATGCACAGCATAGGCTGCTGCATTTGTAGCTGTGATAGAAAAATCAGTTGGAACAATTATTGTTTGCATAATGTAGAATTAGATGTAAAGTTAATTCCTACAATTTCAATAAAATATGACAAGTCTCATATTTAGAAATGATTATATACAATTAAGTATTGTATTTTATCTTACAACATTATAGTTCTACTCGTTACAAATAAAATGAATTATAAATTCTCTATAATTCCAGCAATTCCTTGTCCTCCACCAACACAAGCTGAAACCATTCCATATTTTTTATTTAACCGCTTCATATCATTTAACAATTGTATTGTTAGCTTACAACCTGTACAACCAAGTGGATGCCCTAAAGCAATTGCGCCACCATTGATATTTACAATTGATTGATTTAATGCTAATTCTCTAATAACAGCAAGTGATTGAGAAGCAAATGCTTCATTTAATTCTATTAAATCTATATCCGCCAAATTCATATTGGCTTGCTTTAATACTTTTGGAATTGCTGCAACAGGGCCAATTCCCATGATACGAGGGTGCACACCTGCAGATGCACAATTTACTAATCTTCCTATTGGCTTTAATCCTAATTCTACAACCATACGCTCACTCATCACAACCACAAAAGCGGCGCCATCACTAGTTTGTGATGAATTTCCTGCTGTAACACTTCCGGTAACTGAAAATGCCGCCTTTAATTTATTTAGCCCTTCTACAGTTGTATCGGCCCTTAATCCTTCATCGGTATCTACTATATAATTTTTTACGGCTTTCTTACCTTTTTCATTAACATAAATTTGTTCTACATTAATTGGAATGATACCAGATTTAAAAAACCCACTCTCAATAGCTGTTTTTGCTTTTTGGTGAGAGTTATATGCAAAAACATCTTGGTCTTCTCTAGAAACATTATATTCCTTAGCTACCGCTTCGGCTGTTAAACCCATGCTCAAATAATAGTCGGGTTCGTCTTTAGCAATTGCATAAGAAGGAACTGTTTTCCAACCAGCAGTAGGAACTAAGCTCATACTTTCTGTACCACCCGCAATAATACATTCTGCCATACCTGTTCTTATTTTAGCGGTTGCTATTGCTATACTTTCTAAACCACTTGCACAATAACGGTTAATAGTAATACCAGGCACTTCAATACCGAGTGCTTTTGCTGCAATTATTCTACCAAATTGTAAACCTTGTTCAGCTTCAGGAACAGCATTGCCCACAATTAAATCATCAACTCTCTTGGTATCTAATTGAGGTATTGTTGCAACCAACCCTTTGATTACTTCAACTGCAAGGTCATCTGGTCTGAAAAAACGAAATCCACCTTTTTTGCTTTTTGTTACTGCAGTTCTAAATCCAGCTACTATATATGCTTCTTGCATAAAATTTAATTTGAGCTCAAATGTAGTAAAAATGATTAAAAGTTGTTTATGCAACTAAGTTAAGAATGAGGAAAGAAGAAGCCAGTTTGACTCTTCTTTTGAAAAAATGAACCTATTTTCGCCAAAATTGCTCATTTGTATCAATTAATTAAAAATTTACTATTTCAATTCGATCCTGAAAAAGTGCACTATTTTTCGATGGATTGCCTTAAAATAGCTTGTAGCATTAGATTATCTGATAACATTATTAGGAGGTCTTTTCAATATCAATCTAATAATCTTGAAAAAAAAATATTGGGACTCAATTTTACCAATCCAGTTGGTTTAGGTGCAGGATTCGATAAAAATGCTGCTTATTTAAATGAATTAGAATCACTTGGCTTTGGTTTTGTAGAAATTGGTACTGTAACCCCAAAAGCTCAACCTGGTAATGAACAACCAAGGTTATTTAGACTTCCCAAAGAAAAAGCCCTGATTAATAGAATGGGTTTTAATAATGAAGGTGTAGAAGCAGTAAAAAAAAGATTGATTAATTGGAATAATGCCAAAATAGTAGGTCAAAAAGGCAATTTAATAGTGGGCGGAAATATTGGAAAAAATAAAATAACATCCAATGAAGATGCATGGAAAGATTATAAAATATGCTTTAACCAGCTTCATGAAGATGTAGATTATTTTGTAGTAAATGTAAGTTCTCCAAATACACCCGGACTAAGAGCGCTCCAAGAGAAAGATGCGCTCAGAAAAATTTTTATAGAATTACAAAATGATAATGTTGCAAAAAACAATCCAAAACCTATACTATTAAAAATTGCACCTGATTTAATAAAAAAACAATTAGACGATATTATTTCCTTGTCGCTTGAAGTGAATTTAAGCGGACTTGTTGCAACAAATACCACCATAGATAGAGCAATGCTAAATAAAAATTCTTTTACATTAAGTGAATCATTTGGAATGGGTGGGCTAAGCGGAAAGCCATTACAACAAAGATCTACAGAGGTAGTACACTACCTTTATCAACAAACAAATGGCAAAATACCGATCATTGCTAGTGGTGGAATTTTTACGGGAATTGATGCAGCAGAAAAAATACAAGCAGGCGCTTCATTAGTTCAAGTATGGACTGGTTTTGTATATGAAGGTCCATCTATAGTCAAAAATATTTGTACTCATTTAGCTAAAAATCATAATTGATAACCAACTCTTATTTTACTTATAATTTTTAATTAATGGAATATTTATTTACAACAGAAAGCCTGATTAGTTTTTTAGTATTAACCTTATTAGAAATTGTATTAGGAATAGACAATGTGATTTTTGTAAGTTTTATTTTAAACAGGCTTCCAAAACAACTTCAACCTAAAGCCAGACTAACTTGGATGTTTACTGGTATTATATCAAGAACAATTTTATTATTTGGATTGAGCTGGTTACTAGCTCAAAAAGGTAAAGCTGTATTTAGTTTTTTAAGTAAAGATTTTGATTTAGCAAGTTTAGTAATGATTGCAGGAGGGTTATTCTTAATATACAAAACAGT
>JBKJQV010000041.1:0-10247 GCA_046593815.1 Sediminibacterium sp.
CATATTTAGGAAGATATGATGCATTTAATGGGCTAATTTTAAGTGGAAATGGAAAAGGAGAATTTAAGCCATTGTCTATTTTGGAAAGTGGTTTTTATATCAAAGGGAATGGCAAGAGTTTAGCTGAGATTGTTGTAAATAATCAACCGTCGTTACTGAGTGGCCAAAATAATGGTCCAATAAAATTATTTAAAAATAACAATCAGCCAAAAATTGTTTCAATTGCATCAACTGATCGATATTGTAAAATTTATTTAAAAAACGGGAAAGTAAGAAAGGAAGAAAATTCAAACGGTTCAGGCTTTTTAACTCAATCAGGTAAATACCTACTATTAAATAATAGTATTAACTATGCAGAAATTATTGATCAAAAGGGTCAAATAAAATTGGTTAAAAATTAAATTGAGGTTATGAGTAAATTATCTAGAGTTGTTTACGCAATTATCTTATTAATAATTAGTTTAAACAGTTGTAAGGAAACTACTAAGAAAAAACTATTAACAGGTTCAGCGGTTCAATTTTATTGTGTTCAAAAACTTACTGATGTTATAGTATATGATATTTTTTCTCCTCCTGTTGCGAGTAGAATATATGCTTATAGTAATCTTGCATATTATGAAACTTTAAAATTTGCTTATCCTAATGAACAATCAATTATTAGTCAATTAAAGGGCTTCTCCATCTTACCTACACCAGAGAAAACTCAATCATATAATTTTGAATTAGCAGCTTCAGTTGCTTTTATGAAAGTAGCAAAAGGCTTGGTTTTTTCTAAAGACAGTATAACAAATTCAACAAAAATGTTGCTTGAACAGTTCAACAATATTGATCAATCAATTTATAATAAATCGGTAAGTTTTGGAGAATCGATTGCCGAAATAATATTGAAAAGAGCAACTACTGATAACTATAAACTAACTCGTGGAATGCCACGCTATAGTGTTTTTAAGGAAGTAGGTAAATGGCAACAGACTCCGCCTGATTACTCAGATGCAGCAGAACCTTATTGGAATAAAATAATACCATTATTAATGGATTCGTGTTCTCAATTTAAACCTTTACCACCACCAGCATATAATTTAGATAAATCCAGCCTTTATTATAAAGAGTTAAAAGAAGTATATGATATTAGTAAAAATAAAACCAAAGAGCAGGATACAATTTCGCATTATTGGGATGATAACCCATTTGTATCTGAGCATAAAGGTCATTTAACTTATGCCAATAAAAAAGCTACACCAGTTGGACATTGGATGGGAATCACAACTATTTTAAGTGGGGCTTCAAATAAAAATGAAATGGTAACAGCAAAAGCTTTTGCATTAACTTCTAGTGCTGTATTTGATGCTTTCATAGCAAGTTTTGATGAAAAATACAGGAGTAAAATGGTAAGGCCAATAACTGTTATTAGAGAACATTTAGAATCGGAATGGAATGCATTTTTACAAACTCCATCTTTCCCAGAATATACAAGCGCACATAGTGTAATTTCCGCTGCAGCATCTACAGTTCTAACCAAAATATACGGAAAAGATTTTGCCTTTACTGATACAACAGAATTGCAATACTTAGGGATGAAACGTTCTTTTAATTCAATTGAAGCCGCTTCAGATGAGGCTGGAATAAGCAGGCTATATGGAGGTATTCATTATCGGTCTGCTATTATGAAAGGTAAAGAGCAAGGAATACAAGTTGGGCAATTGTACAACCGATTATTTCAATAAATAAATTGATCAAAAAAACATAAGCTATAATGAAAAGGATTCTGCTATCAGTTTTAGGAATATTGGTAATACTAATCATAATTATTTTTTTATTGCCAAGTAAAAAAGAATTTACTCAAACAGTAGCTATTGACTGTTCAAACAATGCAGTAACTAGGGATATAGCTAATTCAGCAAATTGGAGTAAATGGTGGCCAGGTGAAAAAGTAAATGATAGCAATTTCATTTATAAAAAGAAAGATATAGCAATAAAAATAATTTTATTAAATGGATTTAAAGCAACTACTATAAGCAATAATATAATTACAAATCTTGATTTTCAGTTTTCACAAACAGGTAGTGTATCCTCTCAATTTGTTTTGAATATTGAATTTGAATTTTCTAAAAATCCACTTAAAAAAGCCGTTCAATATTTGTCTTATAATAAGGAAAAAGAAGATTATGTTGATTTTATGAGAATGCTAAAAGAGCATTTTTCTTCTGTTGAAAAAGTGTATGGCTTTAAAATTGAACAACAAAAAGTTCCTAATTCATCCTATATCTCTACAAAACAATCGTACCATCACTTTCCAACAGTTGATGAAATTTATAGCTTAATTGATGAACTCAATCAATATATTCTCCTACAAAAAAGCAAAGCAGTAAATTTTCCTATCCTAAATATACATACTGATAATAATAAAGAATATGAAGTAATGGTTGCAATTGCTACTGATCAAAATCTTACTTCAAATAACAAGTTCTTCTTGAAAAATATGATGCTAGGAAATATTTTAGTAGCAGAAGTAAAAGGAGGTAATACTTTAATTGATCAATGCCAGCAGGCAATGAAATATTATGTAGAAGATTATCAAAAATCATCACCTGCTATTTCATTTCAACGTTTAATAACCAATAGACTTATTGAAAAAGATAGCACCAAATGGATAACTACCATTAATTACCCAATTTTTAAATGATTATTGAATAGTAATAAGCTGAACTGAATCATTATTTTTTGCAAGCAAATAAGCATTTTTATTTTTAACACGAATTGGTTGTATATTTCTTATTTCGCCGGTAACTGGCTTGCCATTAACTAAAGATGTTTTAAAACTACCCATTCCTTTATTTTCTAAGAGCAGCCCAAAATCGGCATCCTGCCTTCCTAATTCAATATTATTTGCATAAAAATTTCCAGCCATAAATAAATTGGGGAAAGTGTTTTTATTTGATTGAATAATTGCGGCAGTTCTAAATGTGCTTAATTGCGCTTCGAATGGCAATGACTTTGGAGTAAAATTAAATTTCCCATCATTGATTAATACCAAATTTTCGAAACAATCTACTTGTAATTTTAGCGATTGATTCAGTTTTTTTTGTCCAAATAAATCAACCATATCGGCCTTAGCAAAGTCGGCAGCATAAAGGAACTTCTTTTTTAGATAAGGCATTCTTTTCTCCAATTGAATTTTACTCGCAAATGGAATTTCTTTATTTCCAACATAATAAGTCATTACTTGTTCTATACTTCCATTATCATCAAAATCGTTTACATATAATGAAACAGGCTGTTCTTGAGAAGCTTTAAGTCTGCTATTTAATCCATAATTACCTAGTACAATATCTAAATCACCATCATTATCAATATCAACTGGTAACATAAATTGCCACCATCCTTTCTTATTGGTCAATATTTTTTTGGTAAATGTTTTTCCAGTTTTTAAAAAGGCCTCAACACCGCCCCATTCATAACATAATAATAAGTCTTTTTGCTTATCACTATTTATATCTATCCACTTTGCATCAGTTACCATTCCAGGTTCAAGCAATTCTTTAGCTATAGATTCAGTAACATCTACAAAGTTTCCTTTCCCGTCATTTTGTAATAAATAGGATCGAGGTGGTTTTCCATACTGCCAAGGTATAGCTCTTCCTGCAATGAATAAATCAATGAAACCATCTCCATTAAAATCATTCGCAATTACTTTACTTTGAGTTGCATAAACCGACTTAAATGCATCCTCTTTTTTTGTTAGATTTCCTTTGCCATCATTAAGGTATAATAGTGGTTTTAAATGAACATCTTCGCCATAATATTCATTTCCGCCGGAAGCAATTACTAAATCTAAATGAGTATCATTGTTTACATCAACCCAAATTGCATCTACATTTTCCCACATCGAATCGAGTAATAAAGCGGGCTGTTTTAGTTGAGTAAATTTTCCGGATTGATTTTGTAGAAATACACCGTTATGAAATGTTTTAGATGCTCCAATAAAAATATCATCTAGCCCATCATGATTAATATCTGCAACAGCCAATGCAGGCCCTTCTGTTGAAACCATATGTGGCATTAACGACTCTCTATCAAACTCATTGAATAAGTTTTCTTGATGTTTAAATTGCAAACTACTTTCTTTAGTTATATCTTCTAATTTAACAATTGAAGCTTTAATTTGCTTTTGAGCGAAACCAATATAATCAAACTTAGGTAACCCTTTTTCATAATTAACTGTTTGTTGTTTACCAACAATTAAATTTAATTTTTGAAAAGTATTATCTGGCCAAATCAAAACAACAGAATCTGGTTTTATGTTACTCAACCCAATATGAACAGGCGCTTGCATGCTCGATTGAAAACCATGCACTGTTTGCATTTCGTAAGTGTTCGTTTTTTCTTTTTCAAATAACCATATTTTAGCACCGATTGCATTAATATTTAATTTTGAGCCAATTAATTTAATAGAAGCATAATCAGTTTGAACATTAGTAGAATTGGTATTGTTTTCGTATATCATTACCGGATCATTGATATTATTTACAACAATATCTAAATCACCATCATTGTCTAAATCGGCATATATAGCACCGTTAGAAAAAGTAAGCGGGTTTTCTTTTATGCTATCAGTTAAATTTTTAAACTGAAGATTTCCTTCATTCAAAAAAAACTGATTGGGTACTTTAATTTCTGGAAATTTACTCAACAACGAGAGATCTTTATTTTGTAAACTATTTGATTTTAGTTTTTGCTGCAATTCATCGCCGGATACAAAATTGATATAATCAATATCGTTCATTCGCTTTGGAATTCCATTGGATATAAATAAATCTTTATTCCCATCATTATTAAAATCCATCCATAATGAAGCCCAGCTCCAATCTGTTGCATGAATTCCTGCATACTGTCCTATTTCACTATATTTTCCATTCTTTCGATTATATTGCAAATTGTTTCTAGAATACTGATATGTATACCCATAGTTAATTTTATTTTGAAAAATAGTATAATCATCTTCCGATAATGAACGCCTCAACATGTAAGGGTCGTAGGGCAACATATCCATTGATATAATTTCGGGATAAGCGTCATTATTAATATCAGCTATATCAACTCCCATACTAAACTGACTAGTGTGCATTAAATGCTGCGTGTTTTCTTCTTTAAAAGTTCCATTATGCTGATTAATATACAAATAATCGTTTTCGTGAAAATCGTTCCCTACATATATATCAGGCCAGCCATCTAAATCAATATCCGCAACTGCCACACCTAATCCATAACCAATTTTGCTACCATTAATACCAGCACTTTTTGTTACTTCAGTAAAATGCATTTCATCATTTCGATATAATTTTTGACCAGCCATTGAATCAAAAGTATTTTCAAAATAGCTACGAGGAGCATAATTCCCATCGTGATTAACAGAGTGATTTAATAGAAACATATCAAGATCTCCATCACCATCATAGTCTAAAAATGCAGCCTGAGTACTAAACCCTACAAAATCTAACCCAAACTCTGAAGCTTTGTCCACATAATGCGGAATACCAGATGAATCAATACCTGTACAAATCAATAATTGATTTTTTCCTTTTAATACTTTATAATGGCCAACTCTACAAACATAAATATCTAATAATCCGTCATTGTTTATATCAACTACCGAAACGCCAGTACTCCATGCACTGTCTTGTGGAATGCCTGCTTTAATAGAAACATCTTCAAAATGCATTGCTCCTTTATTCAAGAATAATGCATTATTACTTTGATTTGCGGTAAAAAATAAATCAATTAACCCATCATTATTAAAATCTCCAGAACCGATACCGGCTCCATTATAATAATACATGTAAGAAAAAAGGTTGAACGCTGGAGAGGGTGTAAGTTGATTGGTAAAATGTAATCCAGTAGATTGCTCACCCAATACTTTGAACATTGAATTTGAAGCATTTTTATTGCTACATCCAAATAAAAAGCAGCTTACTATACATACTACAATTGTAGTTTCCGATATTCTACATTTTGTCATATTCAAATACTTTAAAAACGACTATACTAATTATTTGATCAATCTTCCAGCAATCTTTCGTTGTTGAAATAAAATAGGGTAATCATTATTTAGCAGAAACAAAAATCCTTGATTATTTTTTATCATAACAGGTGCTATTTCTTTCACTTGTCCATTTATATTCAAGCCTGATTGAGCAACAGATGTTGGCAAGAAATTACCTTTCTTATTATTTATCAATATATTACCATAAGAACCATCAATTCTACAAAATTGTGGTAATAGATCAAAGAAGTTACCAGCAACTACAATGTCGTTCCAACCATCTTCATTAATATCCTTAATTGCAATTGCATTGATTGAAGAAAGTTGTAATTCAACAGGTAAAGGTTTCATACTAAAATGACCCTTGCCATCATTGTATGCAACACCTGAAAAAGCACAATTAACAGAAAGTATTTTTGCATTTTCTATAGCCTTACCAAATAATTCTTGAATTGATTTTTTTGCAAAATCTTGGTGTTTTAAATTTGATTTTTTTAATGATGGAATTTGTTCAGTAATATCTTTCTTTAAAAATACTGGGACATCTTTTTCATTAATAGTGTGACTAAATATTTTATCCAATGTTCCATTTTGGTCAAAATCTTTGACCCATACTTTAACAGGATGATTAGTATCAGCTTTTAAGTAAAAGTTCTCGCCTAAGTTTCCTAGAACAATATCAATATCACCATCATTATCCAAATCGGCCAATGAAATTTGTTGCCACCATCCCGAAAAATTTTCTAATCCAGTTTTCATCTCAACAAATTTACCGCCGTTGAAATTATAAATATGGGGGTACATCCATTCACCAATAATAATTAACTCTTTTTTATTATCACTATTTATATCAGACCAAGCAGCAGCGGTAATCATTCCTAAATCTTTTAGAAATGGTGCTACTTGAGCAGTAACTTCTTCAAAATTTCCATTTCCAATATTATGATAAAGAAAGCTTTTTGGAGCAACGCCATAATTCTGAGGCTCACTTCTACTACCTATAAAAATGTCGAGCTTTCCATCACCATCATAATCAATAGGTATAGCTGTACCACAATTGGTATGGCTTATAGGTAATGCACCTGCTTTTAAACTAAAGTTTCCTTTTCCATCATTCAGAAAAATATTATTTTGGTATATATCTGCTGTAGCAGGTAAAAAATTGCCACCACCACCAGTAAATAAATCCATATCTCCGTCTTGATCAAGATCTGCAAAAAAAGCAGACGTTACATCATAAAATTTAAACTGTCCAAAATCTTTTACTTCTTTTTTAACGAAACCATTTGGGGTTTGTAAATACAATTGCCCTGCTTGTTGAACTGCTCCTCCTATATATATATCTTCTAGTCCATCTCCATTTACATCACCAACGGCCGACTTAGGTCCTTGTTTAGATAACATGAATGGAATATTTCTTTCTGTATAAAAATCTACATAATCATCTTCTGTATGTTTATCAAAATTCGATTTTGCCTTTTCAAGAAATGTTGATACTACTAGTTGATTATTTTTTACAAGAGGAACTGGAGTAGTTGTTGAATAATCTATTTTGTTTAATTGATTAATAGAAGGTTTTATAACGTTACTTATGCTTTGATCAGGCCAAATAATCTTCAAGGAATCTATTTGCTTATTACCTAAACCAATTGTTTGCTTATATTCTACAGAAGATTGAAATCCTTTACTAGGAATTAATTCTCTTGAAATAATTTGATTGCCTTGATAAATTTTAATGGTACTTCCTATACCAAAATTATTAGGGATTTTATAGTTTAATAAAACAGCAATAAAGTTTGACTTGTTTTGCTCACGGCTATTATTGCGATAAACTAATGCCTTCTGATTCACATTATTAATAACCAAATCTAAATCTCCATCATTATCTAAATCGGCATAAGAAGCACCATTAGAAAAAGTAGGTTTTTCGAACCCCCAATTTATTCCTTCATCGGTAAATTGGAGATTACCTTTATTTTTAAATACTTTATTAGGGATAGGCACTGAAGGCATTTTATTAATTACTGTTCCAATTTCTTCTTTCTTACCAGTTAGTACCATTTGCTTTACTATATCATCCGCAAAAAAATCAATAAAATCTTGGTCGGTAACATCTCTAAAAATTCCGTTACAAACAAAAATATCGGTAAGTCCATCATTGTCTGCATCAAATAATAATGCTCCCCAACTCCAATCACTTGCAGCTACTCCACTATAAAATGCGGATTCAACAAATTGGCCATTTCCATTATTTACTTGCAAAGAATTTTGTGTGAATTGATTAAAGAATCCTTGATTTTGTTTTAATTTAAAAACATCATATCCTTCAAAAGAAGTATTTGTTTTTAAACGATAATCGTCTCCAGGTAACATATCGGTTGTAAATATGTCTGGTTTTCCATCATTATTAATGTCTTGCATATCTGCTCCCATAGAAGAGAAGCTAATATGTTGCATTCGTTGCTCCATCTCATCTTTAAATGTTCCGTTTTTTTGATTGATGTAGAGATAATCTTTTTCGAAGAAGTCATTGGAAACATAAACATCTGGATAGCCATCTTCATTAATATCTCCAACTGTTACACCTAGTCCAAAACTTATAATGCTTCCGTGAATACCAGCTTCTTTGCTTACTTCTTTAAAATGACCATTATCGTTTCTAAATAAATGATCCCCACCACCCTTTAAAAATTCCGCAAATGGCGATTGCGCATCGGGCACATTGCGCATATTAGAATAGTTGAGTGTATTAACTGGAATTGGACTATTATTTACCAAAAAGCAATCAAGGTCTCCGTCCAAATCGTAATCAAAAAAAGATGCCTGTGTTGAATAACCATCATTATCTAATCCGTATTCTGCAGCACGATCTGTAAATGTTAGGTCATGATTATTAATAAAAAGTTGATTTTTGCGAAGTGGTTTTTCCATCATATTACCGGCATTGCAAACATAAATATCTAACCAACCATCTCCATTAATATCTACCATTACTACACCAGTACTCCATTGTTTTTTTTCACCAAATCCTGCTTTTGCAGAAATATCTTCGAATTGCAAATTACCTTTATTCAAGTACAACTTGTTAGCACCCTGATTTGCAGTAAAAAACACTTCAGGCAATCCATCATTATTTAAATCACCTGTTGCCACACCACTACCATTATAAAAATTTCTGTACTTAAAAACATTGAACTCTTTAGACTCAGTTATAGTATTTATGAAGTTGATATTGCTATTATCTACTTCTGTAAAAAGAGTGGGAATACTTTTTTGCTTACAAGAAATGGATATTAATAAGCAAGCAACAATGAAATATTTTTTTGGTAAGATCATGTTCTAAAAATAAGTAATTACTGCATAAAAAAAGTCTCCCGACTTATCGGGAGACTTTCCTAAATAATTATTAAAATAAATTAGTATCCGAAATTTTGCTTCAAATTAGGATTAGAAGCTAGAGAGTTAGTAGGGATTGGATAAACACACTTGTAAGCATCAGACGCATTAGGTCTTTCTTGTACAGGAGCATTAAACACACCAAAACGAACCATATCTGTTCTTCTATGTCCTTCTAAATACAACTCTCTTCCTCTTTCAGCTAACAATGTTGTTAACGATAATGAAGTTAAAGGAGATGCGCCTCTTTTAGAACGAATGTCATTAACGATAGCTAATGGAGTTTCACTACTAGTTCCACCTCTTAGTGCAGCTTCAGCTTTCATTAAACGAACGTCTGAAAAGCGGAAGAAAGGAAATTCATTAGAGCTACCCCAGCCACCATCATTAATAGTGGTAGGATCTAATGGAAATTTATTTACACGAATTCCACTTGCCTCACCATTGAAGAATATAGATGCGTTTCTAGTAAATATTAAAGCATTACCACTACGATCTTTTAGATCAACAATTGGGTCACCAATAGAACCGTTTTTAGGACCACGAGCTTGACCAACTAATAAACCAGCAGGTGAACCAGTTTTAGCGGTATAATTAGCTAGATTATCAGATCTTCTAACGTCACTTCCTTCGAAACTATCATAGAAATCAGAAAGTGTAACAAAACCATTCCAGCTAGAAGGTGTTTGATTGTAATGCCAGCTTTGAGATGTTTGCCATCTTAAACCTGTTCCACCACCTGCTCTTACGTCTCCGGTGTTATTATGTCTTACAAAAATATTTTCTGTAGACATAGCACCATTGTCCCATT
>JBKJQV010000151.1:0-6219 GCA_046593815.1 Sediminibacterium sp.
CAGCAATTTGACCTCTTCTACCATTTAATGCTCTTAAAGGTATTTGATTAGGGTGTCCAGCAACTCTTAAAGCATTGGCTTCAGCTTGTGCAATACTAGAAGTGGCTGTACCGCCAGTTGTTACACCAGCCCCACCTCTTCTACCTCTTAACATAGAAATTAATTGTAAACCAGTTAAACCAGCAAACATTGCAGAACCTACACTCCCCATATTTATACCACTATCTGCTACGACTTTTGCTGGTGTTGCAATTGCATCGACTGTTCCAGAAGCAAAATTTAAACCAGAGCCTATAGTATTTGTAACAGCATTTCCTACCCCAGAAGCACCTTTTGAATTTGTTAAACCAAAAACTTTAGCAACTGCTACTATTAATTCATTAACAGATACGGCAAATCTGTTAATAGGGTCACGTAATTGCTTAAAAGCGTCTCCTAACCCATGACCAAAAGCACCAAGCATTTTAAGACCACTATTTAAGCTTTCCACCATAGTCTCTGTAGAACCTAAACTACTCCTCATGCCTAATAAACCTTTTATGAATTCTATTGGCATCATAACTAAGTTTCCAAATACTGATGCAACACCAGTCACAGCGTTGAGTAAATTACCACCCATTTCTTCTCTAATCGGGTATATAGCATTTCCAAAAGCCATCATTCCCTTTGTCAATGGTTCAATGAATTGTTTTGAGAAAGTGTCAGATAAACCTTCTATAAAATTTAAACCTTTTGAACCTTTCTCAAACTGTTTAGAAAGGAAAAAGTTAAGTTCTGATAAAGGTCTAACTAGGTTTTTAAAACTTTGTTCACCCAATAATTGGAAAAATCTGTTTATATATGATGCAGTTCTATGAATATTTTGAAGAAGACCTTCTCTCATAAGTCTTCCCATGATATTCCCAGAGTTTATACCTATATTTTCAAAGGCTTCTTCAAATAATGTCGTTACCCTTTCCATATCTCCACCTTTTACAGCTTTAGTTATGGCTTGTTCATAAGCTTTTCCAAGATTTATTTCCAATCTGTTTCTCATAGAACGCCAGTCACCAGAGCCTAAACCTTGTAGTGCTTCCTTAAAACTGAACGCAGTAAACGATAATCCTCGGTTTTCCGTATCAAGGCTTGAAACTACTGTCATTAGCTTCAACATCCTCTCCATTTGACTAGCATTTGAATTTTTATCAACTTGACGCATCATTTGAGCAAGACCTCTGGATGCTGTCATCATTTCGTTTATATCTTGTCCAAAAGAGCCAGAAACTTCTTGAACAACAGAAATCATTTCTCTGGCTTTACCTTTATTACCAATAATTTCTTCTAAAAGAATTCTATTGGTTTGAATAAGAGAGTTTGATTGTACTAAGGAATAATTTAGAGAAGAAAATACACCCGTTAGAATACCACCACCGCCAGCAAGCATTGCCATACGGTTTAAGGTTCTCATAGAACTTTTTTCTAATTTGGACATAGAACGAGATAAGGCATCAAAAGTTTTATAGGATTCTTGCCCTATACCTTTTAATACATTACGCATCCTTGTTAATGAACCATTATCATTAGCTTGGAAGGTCATTCTATAAACTGAACTAATTGCCATTTTTCTTCCTCTCTTGTATCACTTATAAGATAAGAATTATTTTTTGAATACTGAATCAAACATCTTTTTCTTCTCTTCTCTATATTTTTCAATAGCCTTTTCTTTATCTTTTTCTTTTCTTTCTTTATCTTTATAGTATGTAAATCTCTGGTCTTCATAACCACCTAAGAAATAATCATCTATATCTAAGAATTCATCTGAATCAAATTTTGGGTCTGACATTTTATGAACAATGCCGATTGTGGCAATCCTCTCACTCATAGTCATTTTTTGAACACTCTCTTCAGAAAATCCGCTTTTAACCAGAAATACATATTGATTATAAACTGGACATTCTAAGAGAGATTCTACTTTCCCAATTGCTCTGGATTAACACTATTAAGTTCAATACTAACTTTTGATATTTTTTCCCAATATTTAGGTGAAATTGCCATTCTTTGATATAAATCACCAATTGATTCTACTGGTTTAAGTTTATGAACAACTGGTTTACCATCTTGACCAATCCAGTCAATACTTTCAAAACTCATGGCGATTAAAACAAGTTCTAAAGTTTCTTTGTCTTCGTTTTTTTCTTTAGCCATAATGTTTTTTACAACGATATAATCCAGTGTTGTTAATTCTTTAACAGTTGCATGGACTTCTTCTATACCTAATTTCTCTCTACGCTTTTGTGGCATAATAAATTGTGGCATAATAGATGGCATTTCTGATGCAGCTTGTGGTTTTGCGATATCTGTTAAGCCACCCATAAGTTGTTTCATTAATTCTGGGGTCATCTGTACTTCTGACATTATTTTAAATTCCTTATAAAATTTCTAAATATTCATTTCATTTATAGATTTAAAATAATGTCCTATGATTATTTAATTAAGTTCTTATTATCCCCATTTATAACTCTTCTGGTGAAGTATGTTACTTGTGATTCTTTTGTAAATTCGTAATTAATCTTTTTTTCTACTTTTCTTGACATTGTACTTTCTAGTTTTAGTCCAGTTAGTCCAATAACAGTAGATGCAAATCCTTTAAAACCTTCTTCTATGGATGCGGAATTTTCGGATACTTTTTGAAAGGGTTTATAAAATCTTACATCTTTAAAAAGAATGGCTTCATGTATATTTTCACCATCTTTATTAAGATTAAAATGTTTTATTCTTACTTCTAAACTATAAATAGGTGCAACATAAGTAGACATATTAAATTTATCGAATATTGTAGAACCATCTTTTACTTCTTGTGGCTTATTGATATCTGTTCTTAAATTTATCCCAATAGGTGCTTGTTCTGAAAATCCAGCCTCTTCATATCTGAAATCTTGTTTAAAAAAATTTCCATAATACATAGAATGTTGAGCCAAAAGCAAATCCATAAAATCATCCATATTTTCTTTTTTAGAACCAAAGGATAAATCAAAACCGTTTTGTATTATTTCAGAAATAGGCTCTATTCTTGTTATAGGTTTCCACACCTTTATCTCATCTCTTGATTCCCAATCAAAAGATGTTATACCAAATTTTTCTGTAAGGTCAACAGACTCCCTTTTATCATTTATGAAAATATGTAGTATTATTTGGTAATTATCAGAGGTTAATCTACCTTTATTTTTAGTACTACTACTTAATTCTGACATTAATTTTTACCTCTTATTGTTAAATAATCTACTTTAGAACCAGAAGTATCTTCATTGGATGAAACAGTATAGGTATCATCTAGTATAAAAGATTGGAATAAGGCTTTGTCATCTAAACTGTTTTTATAATTAACTAAATCATTTGTAACTTGATTTAAATAGCTATTTGTAAGAACCATATTTATATATTTATTAAAAGCATTTTCAGTTGTAAAACTTCTTAAATAAGTTCCTTTTAATGTTATAGTTTGTTCAGACTCTTTTTTTGGTGCATCATTACCGCTAAAAGCTGTTATTGTACAATCAAAATAAACAATTCTTTCTTTAAATGGGTTTACATATAAAGGAGCTGTATCAACTGCGTTTAGTATATCAGCTAACTTATTTCTAACATCCTCATATCCTTGTAACAATTGTTTTCCAGTGTTCCCACCAAAAGCTTTATCTGCTAATCCTACTGCAAAACCTTCTAAAATAGCAGCACCCTTTTTTTTATTCACTAAATTTTCTTGTTCAAATCTTTGTTCCGCTGAATAATTATCTGATGAATTTATTTTTTTAGCTTGTGACATTGCCTCTTGTATTTCATCCATTGTTTCAACACTAAATGAATGTTTTGTGGTTTTTTGAACAGTTAATTGTGTGTACATTCTTCTATTCATAGACATTGCTTGTAAATATTCTACCAATTCATCTAAGTGATTATCTCTTTTTTGTCTGGTTAATGTAAGTTCCCATCCACCAAATTTCATTGAATGACTTGTAGCAGATTTACCAACTGTTCTATAAGATTCTTCTGATTCCACAATCATTTTGTAATCAAATGAGTCGAATTCTACTACAAGAGGTGCATTTCTTTTTGCATCCCACAATTCTATTAATACTTGTTCCCCATATACTCTTGCCTTACTCATTTTCTTTTCCTTATTTCAAAAATAAAGGATTTTATAATAAAATTGCTTATATTATAAAATCCTATTAATCGGTTATTATTTAGTTTTATGAAGGAACATAAGAAAGTGCGTTTTGTTCTCCAACACTGGTAAGATAAGCAAGACCGCTGTTTACAAGACCTTTTGAAATGTCTGATAAAATAGAAGCATCTCCAGAACCTTTGTAATCTGTAGAGGTTTTAATAAATTTACCTTCAAATTTTTCAGTTATTTCAGATTTGTTATCAGAAACACTTTCTTCTGGACTATGTAAAACAACCTTTTTGAAAGTTTTTGTTTCAATTGTTCCATCAGTATATTTTAACACTCTCTTAACAGTGAAATAAGGTGTTCTACCTCTAGTACCATTATTTTCTAAAGCTCTGTGATGATTTTCAAGAGTCTGAAATAAATGGATTAAAGCACTGTCAGATTTTTTTGCTTCGAATGAAAGAGTTCCACCGTTTTGAAGCACATCCATTGTACCAATACCAACTTCTCCTAAAGAAGAATTTTCTTTAACCACATCATCAATTTTGAATGAAAACTGGTCAATTTCAGCAATATTAAATACCGTAGTACCACCATTTAAACTAAATTGTAAGACCACTTGGCTACCAAACGCCCTTGATTTACTCATCTCTCTTATTTCCTTTGTTTTTCTTTAATTTCTTATTTTATGAATTGATAAGTTTTTTATCAATAAAACCTTTTCATAGTTCATTTTAAAATTTTTGGTTTATAATGGTAGAAAAGTATTCAAATATAGGTCACAATTAGTTTTGATAGATAAAGATGAAATAATAGATGGTAAAATATATCTTATTACCAATAAAATAAATGGAAAAATGTATTGTGGACAGACCATTAAACCCCTTATAAGAAGATTTAAAGCTCATACGAAAAAAACCTCCAAATGTTATGCTCTTACAAAAGCTATTCAATATTTTGGAGATGAAAACTTTTATTTCGACCAAATAGATTCTGCTACTACTTATAAAGAATTAAATATGAAAGAGGTTTATTGGATAGAAACTCTTAAAACAATGTCTCCAAATGGTTACAATACAAGGTTTGGAGGAAGAAACGGTAAAATCACAAATGAAACTAAAGAGAAAATAAAAAAAACTCTTACTGGAACTAAACAAACAGAATCCCATAGAAGAAACAATTCTGAATCTAAATGGAATCAACTTCCAAAAAAGGGGAGAAAATATAAAGGCACTTCTTATTTTAAAAATATAAAAAAATTCCAATCTGCAATAACTGTCAATTATAAAAGAATATTTTTAGGTTATTTTGATACAGAGGAAGAAGCAGCAAAAGTCTATAATAACGCTGTTGATAAGTATCGTGATGGTAAAGGTTATAAGAATGATGTATAGTATCTACAAAATTACAAACAAATTTAATAATAAGGCTTATATTGGTATAACAAAATCCACAGTTGATAAAAGATTTCAACAACATATCAAAAAGGGTGATTCCTTGATATCAAAGGCTATTAATCTTTATGGTGTACAGCACTTTTCCGTACAAACCTTATTATCTTACGATACAACCGATTCTGAATGGATTAAAGCTAAAGAATCTTATTTAATAAAGGTAAATCATACTTTATTTCCTCATGGTTATAATGTAGGCTTTAGTTCTAAACATAATGTGTATAATATAGAAGAAAGTCTTACCCCAGATTTATTTGGAATAAGACTGGCAAAAACTTCCTCTTTCTCATTCGATATATTTAGAAAAGAAAGTGTTATTAAGCACATTCATATCTTTGATTCATGGCACGAATTTAATTCCGTTGATAGAATACACCTTAAGCAAGAAAACAAGGTCATGTTCGCAGAATATGAGTGGTATAAAGCTACTGATTTTAATGATGCCAATATTCTTCAGTACACATTTTTTACAAACAATTTATTTCACTTAGTAGAAGTTCGTAATAAGATAATCCAAAAGAATGGTTTGAAATATGGTTTAAATAATGTTAACAGATTGAAAAAACTTATTGAAAAAGATAGTATTATTAAAATACCTCATCAAGATTCTCT
>JBKJQV010000175.1:0-3081 GCA_046593815.1 Sediminibacterium sp.
GTAACCTTTTCTAATTCATAATTTTGAATATTATTAACGTTACCATTTTTATTGAGCCCCAACATATTAAACTTTGCATTCATTTCATCAGCCATAACCTGTATGGATTTTGACAACCTCTCTTCATTGGATGAATTGTATCGAAAAATGAAAAATGAAATTGTAGCAATACCAATTACTATGAATGAAAAAAGACTGACAAAAATAATTGTTCCCTGAATTTGAGAGCGAATATTAAGTTTAAATAAAGATAGAATACCGACCCATTTAAATTTAATATTAGAAAATACTTTCACCAATTGAAAGAATCCAATAACCAATATAAAAGAACAAAATAAGTAAGCAAATAAAGTAAAAGCTTCAATTATCCAGTTACTGCGTTTAACAATTACCACTTGTCGTTTATTACCTGAATTATACCATAGTTCAGAAAAATCACCTTCCTTTTTTTGAATAAATTCAAACGCTGGAAGGTCTAGTTCATTTAATTGTGTAGGGAAATTATAATTATTAAAATGATTAATGATTTTTCCATCAAAATAAATACCATAAGCATAATTATTGCTAATATCAGTTACAATATCTTGAGATTGATTAAAGAGTTCTGGATAGAGTGTTTCGCTTTTGTAACGTTTCGATTTTAACAACACAAATAAATAACCTATAGTTCCATTAGCATCGTAAACAACTTTCTGATAAATATAGCTAAAGCCTTCCTTACCTTTTTCATATCTAAACAAATCAGGCACTTCTGTTTGTATAGCCTGATTAAGTACTACGGTTTTTAAAGAAGCGTAATTAAGAGAATCATCATTAAATAAAGAATGATACAAGCTATCAAAAGCATAAATTCTTGTTTCATACTTATTTAAGTACCCAGAAAAATTTTGATTGATAAGACTATCTTTTAAATACTTATTGCTTATTTCTCCCTTAACTAATCGATAAAAGTTTTTCGCTAAAAACCCATTATCGAAATTAGAAGTAGCAATATTCATTAAGTTTTCTCCTGAAGGATCTGTTTGTATTGCTAATTTCTCTGCTATTCGCTTTCGCTGCTCAAACTCAATTGTTCGATTTTGAAAGATTAATAGCGTAGCTATTGACATAGCAAAAATCATGACCCAAAAAATAAAGAATGAAGACTTAACAAGCGGTACGTTCAAATCAGTTTTTCTAAATTGAAGAATCGATAAAAAAACCATTAACCAAATCAATACAACTAAATACAATACCATATTAGCTGCTGTTACAAAAAAATAAATACATATAAATCCAGTAATTACAACTGGGATAAAAACACCAAAACTAAATAAAGTATTTTTAATTATTGACCTTAATAGTAATTGAGAAAGCAAGAAAAAAATAAGTGCTAAAAAGCAAAGTATTATAAAACCAACTATACTATAAATATTTAAACTAAAAATATTTGTTACATCAAACGATATTTTTGCATCAAGCACTAAGCTTTGAATAATGCTGATAATAATAAAACAAGAAACAGTGAATATGGATAATACAAAAATTTTAAACCAGCTTGCAATGGATTTTACTTCATGTAAATCCTTATAATTATTTTTATAAAAAAGAAGCATTAAAAAAACAATGATTGAATTAATGAATAAATCACCCAAAGATGGATGCAAAATATTGGATGCATAAATGATAGGATCAAACAACGATAATTTGCTATAATCAAATGGAAAGCTAGTAGAATATGCTAAAATCCGAAAAAATGTTATTGAAAGTATAAAAAATAAAAAGCCAGTTTTAAAATTAATGGTATCAGCTAGTTCAACTGAAACAACATGCAAGAAAATAAACAAAAGTAGTATGGAAAAAATTCTGAGTATAACTGTTATTGAATCATATGAAATGAATTCTTTTCCAACTTTCAAATCAATACTAAATAAATAAGTTTTATTGCTGCTATATATTGGCAACGAATTCGAATCTGTACTGAGCTCATACTGTTCACCTAATTCTGGATAATCAGCAAAATCAGAGTGGAAATATTTATTTTGAATAAAATAAGAATAATAAACTGGCAAGATCGAAAAAACGGAATAATCGATACCTTTAATTTTCACTAATTTCTTAAAAATAACAAAGCTACCATTTGAATTGGCATAAAATTCTACATCAGTTTTCATTTTCAACTGACTTATTGGAACTTCCATTTTATTGGTACTCCAATAAAGATTTACAGAATTACCAATACTATCAGTCCCATAAATAAATACACCATAGGATAAAGATTCAACCTTAAGCGAAGCTTCTTTTGAATTATGAGTAATAAGTTGTTCTATTAATAAGGTATCTGCAAATAACAGATTAATTTTTTGCTCTTCGTTGTGTATACTTTGCTCAAGGGTAGTTTTTACTTTCTCAGGGCTAGAATGATAGCTCCAATAATTGGTAAAAATAAAAGAGATCGTATATAGCCATGCTGCTATAATGATTAAATAACCGTTTTTAAATACCGAATTTCGAATGCTATTAATCAACTAGTTTATTTTTGTTTTTTAACCTTATTCCATATCGTATCCATTTCTTCAAGACTCAAATCGTCCAAGCTTTTTCCTTCTTGTCCAACAATAATTTCCATTTGTTGAAAGCGATGAATAAACTTACGATTAGTTCTTTCTAATGCAGCTTCTGGATCTACTTGCAAAAACCGTGCATAATTTACTAAACTGAATAATAAATCACCAAATTCATCTGTAATATCTTCTTGATTCTCGGACTCAATGGCTTCTTTTAGTTCATTGGTCTCCTCCTCCACTTTCTTCCATACGTCTTCTTTATTTTCCCATTCAAACCCAACCAGTTTCGATTTTTCTTGAATTCTTAAGGCTTTTACTATTGCAGGTAATGAAGCTGGCACTCCTTCAAGAACAGATTTTTTACCTTCCTTTAATTTAATCTGCTCCCAATTTCTTTTAACGTCCTCTTCATTATTTACTTTTACATCTCCATAAATATGAGGATGTCGATTTATTAATTTATCAGCAATTCCATTAATCATTTCTTCTAGCTGAAATTTTTTTTGTTCAGCGCCGATTTTAGCATAAATCAATA
>JBKJQV010000266.1:0-12856 GCA_046593815.1 Sediminibacterium sp.
ATTCCTGTTTTCATCCAGCAAAATTAAGAAGGATTAATTGCTATGTGACAGTTATCTGACAAAACAAAACAATTAAGGCACTACTTTTGCGCTAATTTTAACAAGTTGTATGAAAAAATTAGCTCCTTTTATTATTGCCCTTTCTTTAGTAATTGTAAGTATGGCTCAAGAAAAAGTTCCAAATGATACCCTTCGTTTTGAAGGGGAGAAGCATTTTAAAAATATCCAACAACTAACTTTTGGTGGAGATAATGCTGAAGCATATTGGAGTTTTGATAGCAAGCATATTGTATTTCAAAGAACCAATCCAAAAGAGGGACTGAATTGCGATCAAATTTTTATTGGGAAAATTCCTGAAAAATTGGGTGATCCATTTAATTATAAAATGGTGAGTTCAGGAAAGGGTAGAACAACATGTTCTTATTTTCTACCCGATGGGAAGCACATTATTTATGCCTCTACACAAGAGGGTGGTGCTGATTGTCCGCCTGTTCCAGACCGTGCAAAGTACGGCAACAAGTACATCTGGCCTTTATACGATAGTTATGATATATATATGAGTGATTTGAATGGTAAAATCGTAAAAAAATTAACTTCTGCTAAGGGGTATGATGCAGAAGGCACACTTTCTTATGATGGTAAAAAAATGATTTACTGTAGTGATAAAGATGGGGACCTTGATTTGTACATTATGAATTTAAAAACGGGTAAAGAGAAAAAAATTACACATGATTTAGGATATGATGGTGGCGCATGGTTTAGCCCAGATGGTAAAAAAATTGTATGGAGAGCAAGTCGACCAAAAACTGCAGAAGATGTGAAGGAATACAAAGAATTATTGGCAAAGGGTTTGGTTGCACCTACAAGTATGGAAGTATGGGTAGCAAATGCTGATGGATCAAATGCAAAACAAATAACTGCATGGGGACAAGCCAATTGGGCCCCTAATTTTACACATGATAGCAAGAAAATCATTATTTGTAGCAATCATGAATACAAAAGAGGTTTCCCTTTCAATATGTATCTAGTTGATTTAGATGGTCAGCATATGGAAAAAATTAGTCGCGATAAAGGCTTCGATGCTTTTCCAATGATTAGTCCGGATGGCAAAAAAATCATCTTCGCATCAAACAGAAACAATGGTGGTACGCGTGATACTAATTTGTTTGTAGCAGATTGGGTGGAGTAGGGTCTTAGTTATTGGGTTATTAAGTTATTGTCACCCTTAGCTTGTCGAAGGGCTGTATTTCAAATTTACTAAATTGCTTAATAAAAATTCTGTGTTAACTTGCTTTCCTAAACCATTAAAATGCAAACAGGCTTATTACATTTACATAATTTACTGCGTTGGATAATTTTAGCTTTATTACTGTTATCAATTTTACAAGCTTTTACTGGATTTATTAGTAAAAAATCACTTAAAGCAAGCGATAAAAAAACATGGTTATTTACCATGATATCGGCACATATTACTTTATTACTTGGGTTGTATCAAGTAGCTTTTGGTAGATATGGGTTTATCTCTACTCCACTACCTGAAGGCGTTTCGGTAATGAAAGATAAATTCTATCGATTTTATTTAGTAGAACATCCAGTTATGATGATCCTTGCAATTGTATTTATTACACTTGGTTATGGTATGTCTAAAAAAGCAGTTCCAGATGAAGTAAAGTATAAGAAAGCTTTTACTTTTTTTATAATAGCATTACTATTAATTCTTGCAGGAATTCCTTGGCAGTTTAGAGAAATAGTAGGAAGACCATATTTTCCTGGATTATGATTTCCAGTTTTGTTGCATCACTTTAATAAACTGTTTCATCTCATCCATAGTTCCAACACTTGCTCTGGCCCATTTTTCGCCATAATAGGAATCAGATCGCAGAAAAATATTTTGCTTGAGCATATCTGCTGCAAAATCACCTGAATAATTTCCAAGTGGGAAGAATAAAAAATTGGTGTAAGAAGGAATACAATTAATGTTTAATTTTTTTAATTCATTGTATCCATAAGATCTTGCAGCAGCATTCTTTATTTTACTTAGTTGGTGGTGCGATGTATCATTTAAACTTGCCTGTGCAGCAGTCATCGACAATACACTCATTGCAAATTGTGTTCTAACAAAATAATTTTCTTCCAAAGGTTTTATTAGTGTATTGTGTCCAATAATATATCCAATCCTCAATCCCGCCATTGCATGAATTTTTGAGAAGGTACCCACCACAATAATGTTTGGATTTTTTTCGATTAATCCAATCATCGATTCATTGTCTGGGGCATCTAAAAAATCGATATAAGCTTCATCTATAACAACCACAGCTTTTTTAGCAGCTTCAATGCAAAAACTTTTTAAAGCTGTAGGCGAAACTATTGTGCTAGAGGGGTTTGCTGGATTACATATATACACTAATGCTGTTTCATTATTAACAGCTTTTAGCATAGCAGATAAGTCGTGCGCTTTTTCTGGTGTGAGTGGCACTTCTATTACTTTAGTGCCAATTTTTTTAGCAGCAGCTGGTAAAATACCAAACGTAGGAAAAGCAGTAACTAAATTGCCTTTATTAAAATGCCTTGGCAATAATCCCAAAGCTTCTCCTGAACCAGGTGTAAGTGTTACTTGGTTTTCATTTACACCATATTTTGTGGCTAATTCCTTTTTAAAACTTTTTAAAGAAGCTATATTGTATTGATATCTATGTGTTTCGCCCACAAGGGCTAGTAAAGCTGCTTTTGCTTTAGGAGAAATGCCATAAGGGTTTTCATTTGAGCTGAGGTTTATTAAGCCAGTATCCGCTCCATAACTTTTTAAAATACCTTCTTCATTTCCTAGTGTTGGCAATGTAAAACCAAGGCCCAAAGTTGCTAAGGAACTATATTTCAACCAATCTCTTCTGTTAATAGGAGCTGCCATAATTGTAGTTTTTAAAAGCTTAAGTTAGCAATTCTTATGAATATAAACAAGTTGATTATCTTTAGTTATCGGAAAATACCGTATGACCCCCTAAACTAATAATTCATAATTTTAAAAAATGCCCCATTACCAAACACAAGGTACTATTCCTCATAAAAGGCATACCCAATTTAGAAAGCCTGATGGAAGTCTTTATTCAGAGCAATTGTTTTCAACCGAAGGCTTTAGTAACGATTATTCTTTATTATACCATACTTATCCACCTACACAAATTATATCTACTGATGAACCTGTTTCTGTGATGCCAAAAGTGGCTGAAGAAAAAATGTTGAAACACAGAAGTTTCGAAGGGTTTAATATATCCCCAGAAGTAGATTATCTTACAAGTAGAAAAGCAGTTTTAGTAAACAATGACTGTCATATTGTTTTAGCAGCTCCAAAACAAAGTACTACAAGTTATTTTTATAAAAATGCAGATGCTGATGAAATGATTTTTATTCATGAAGGATCTGGTAAAGTGTTTACTCAATATGGTGAACTTGATTTTGGTTATGGTGATTATATTATTATTCCAAGAGGTACTATTTATCAAATTCATTTTGATACAATGGAGAATAGACTTTTTATTGTAGAAAGTTTTAGTCCCATTAGATACCCTAAAAGATACACTAGCAGTAACGGACAGCTATTAGAGAATTCTCCTTTTTGTGAAAGAGATATTAGAACTCCACAAAATCTACAAACGATAGATGCAAAAGGCGATTTTTTAATTCAAACAAAAAAGAAAGGAATACTTTATGGTTTGCATTATGCTACACATCCTTTTGATGTAGTTGGTTGGGATGGATGTTGCTATCCTTTTATTTTTAGTATTCATGATTTTGAACCCATCACTGGAAGGGTTCACCAACCACCGCCAGTGCATCAAACATTTGATGCGCACAATTTTGTAGTGTGTAGTTTTTGCCCTCGTTTATACGACTATCATCCAGATGCAGTTCCAGCACCATACAATCATAGTAATATAGATAGTGATGAATTGTTGTACTATGTAGCTGGAGATTTTATGAGTAGAAAAAATGTTACAAGAGGCATGATAACATTACATCCTGCAGGGATTCCTCACGGGCCACACCCTGGTGCAGTAGAAAAAAGTATTGGCAAAAAGGAAACGCAGGAATTAGCGGTTATGGTAGACACGTTTCATCCTTTACAATTAACTGAAGAAGCGCTAAAAATTGAAAATAAAGGATACACGATGAGTTGGGCAGAGTAATTTAATAAAGCAATTATTTCTGCGCTTTACTCCATAATTCCTTTAGTATATTTTTAAAAAGTTTTTTATCATAAGTTGGGATAAAACGCCAGTATCCTTTGTAATTAAGTACCCATTTAAGAAAATCAATTATTTCCTTTCTTTTTAATACACGTTTAATGTCGCGATAAAAAAGAGCTACTTCCGTAATTTTAGATTCATCTGAAAAAATAATATTTTCTTGATTCGGACCAGGAGTAATGAAACGATTTACTGCTTTAGAAAAATCATGCCCTGTAAATCTTCCAGAAGGAAGCCAGAAATTTGGGCGGATATCTACTTCTAACAGGTAATAAATATCTTCAGTTGTTTGGTGAATAAACTGAATACTTGCAAATCCGTTGATGCCAAAATGTTGACCAATATTACGTAATTCGCCTTCCAGCCTCTTACTGTTAAAATAATTTCTTTTTGAGGTAAAAGAGAATTTGGAATCAAAATACGTTTTCACTTCTCCTGCATTGTATTCTATCAATTCGCCTTTGTGATAAAGTGCTTCCACACCAATATCCTTTCCTTTTATATATTCTTGAATAATTGTATCGAAGTCTTTATTTGTTGTTTCAAGATTTTTAGTGAAAGAGGATTCATCATCACAAAATAAAATCCCACCTCCGCCCCAGCTTAAATCTTGTTTCAATAAAACAGGAAACTTAAGATTAAAGATTTTAATTTCGAAAGGTAGTTTGTGATTGTAAACTATATACTTTGGGGTAGCAATGCCATACCTTTCACAGATATTTGATAGCCCAGTTTTTGAGGCAAGAATATCCCGGTTCTCTATTTTGGAGAGGGGTAATATTCGGTAGAAAATTTCTTCCGATTTTATTCTGTCATTTAATAAATATAATAATTTTTCATCTGCGGGAATGATCCAATCGTAAGCATCTTCTTTCTTCAAAGAAAGTTCAACAAGATCTTTTACATATTCCTCCGCATTATCACTACATTCAATCCAATTTTCGTAAAAGTTATTGCGAATTAACCAAGAATTTTTTGAACAATATACATCTACTGTACAACCACCTTTACTTAAAATAAAGGGAAGCTCTTGAAGTGTATCCCAGTTTTCGAGGCACGCTACTAATACTATTGACATTTAATGAAAACTATTTAAGTATTAGTACTAAAATGTTGAATATAATTCCACAATTAGTAAAATTTAATTGTTGTTTATTTATTGTAAATTTTTAAACGTTGATATTTTTTTGTTAGGTCCTAAAAATACTCTATTGTAAATTTTAAAATAGGGAGTCGTCATATTAAAGAGGGAGTCCTGTCCTGAATAGGTAATACCACCTAGTGACGTAAGTGTATAAATCAAACTCTGCGAAGAGGTTTTGGCGTTTATATACCGTTTTAAATTCTTTATTTTATCTGGTGATTTATTTTCTAATATAGGTGAATACCAAATAAAGTAAGGAATATGAATTATATATTTTGAAATTGGAATTGAAGAGTGTTGAGACAAATTCCTTTCATCATCAAACAAGTTATCGCCGTGGTCGGAAATATAACTAACAGATGCATAAGCATTTTGTGCAGCTACCATACTAATAACGCTATCAATAACTGCATCAGAATAAACTATACTGTTATCATAGCTATTAACCAATACATTTTTAAAATGTTTGTCAGTTGGCTTTGAAAAAATTGTTTTATTACTCGGTTTAAAAACATCAAAATTATCGGGGTACCTTACACTATAATCATAATGACTGCCAGATGTATGAATAACAATAAACTTCTTGTTTCCTGGTTCAACTAAAATTTTCTTCAGCGTATCTGTAAGCTGCATATCCAAGTTAATATTCTTGGTAGCTCTATAGTCTGATAATGCTTCGTATCTTTTGTTAGCTTCTAAAGAATGAATTTTGATGTGACCTTCATCTATCTGGTTGGAAATCCAGTAAGAAGTAAAACCTGCTTCATTAAAAGCTCCGATAATGCTTTTTTGTTTAAAATGATCATTAAAATGGGTTGCCCCTACACCAGTTAAAAGAAGTGGAACAGCTAGTTCTGTAATATACCCACCACTTGATGCATTTGTAAATGAGATTAGGTTATTTCTTTTAGCAAGCATTGGTGAAGTGTTTCTGCTATAACCATTAATGCCCCAATGGTCGAATCTTGAACTTTCGCCAATAATTAATACATGTAATTGTTTACTCGTAATAGAAGTGTCTGGTTTTGCATGGAAAAGATACTTCTCTCTAATATCCTTAAATGAATTGACTAATACATATTGATCATAAATTTCTTTACAAGCATATAAAAATGATGTAGGGTAAACTGTATAAAATCTTCCTTTAAATTTAGTAAAATAAGATTGTTTGCTAGTATCACGATCTAAAAGAGGTAAAAGCAACAGAATAGATAAGGAAATAACAGAAAAGTACTTACTGGTTATTAATGTAATTTTTTTGGGAACACAACTAAAAAGATAAAAGATGCAGAATCCATATAGAATAAGAAATATAGCAAAAGAAAGAAGGTAGCCCTTAATTAATTCGAAAGATTCATGCGCATTGGTATTAAGAATCAGAATTAGTGATGTTTCATCAATGGGTACATTAAAAATAAAAATTGAAATAACATTTATAGGGAGCAATATGAAAAAAGGCAAGAGTAAAAAGCAATAAATTTTCAGGTAATTTCTAAATACATATAGTGGAAGAAAAATCAAGCTTAACCCAGTTAAAAAGGCAAATATTGCAAAATCGTATTGTTCTGATTTGATAAAAAAATAAGTGTCAGGCGCTACAAGTAGGGTTTGGAGAATTACAAAGCATATCAAAGATGATTTTTTAAGCGAGAAAGATGATTTAAAATCATCTTTTATTTCATCATTATAAAGATTCTTCATTTTTAGTGGTTAGGAACTAATTCATTTACATTAAATGAAATCTATTTAGTTTTTGGTCAACAAAACAATAATATTCTACAAAATAACGAAAATTATATAAAGTTATTTTAATATGCATCTTTTTTGTTAGTTCAAAAAATAGGCTTAACTTTTCTTTTTAAAATATTGTTATATGATTAAATTTAGTGAAGTGCAAATAGGTGATTTTATGATGGGTGAGTTTGAAGGGAAAATGTGGGAAGGTGAAGTAACTCGTCTAAACGGAGATGAGAAACAAGTTTGCTTAAAAACATCGGTTCAGGATTTTTGGTTTTCTACTGATCATTTGCATCCAATACCATTAAATGAAAAAGCTTTACTAGACCTTAGTTTCACAAAGCAGCAAAATGTAGATGGTACTATAAAATATTTAAAAGGGTCTTTTAGAATAGTTACTCCTAAACAAGACGATTTTTCGTCTATTGAAATGTGGTATAGAGAAGATAAGCGCCATCATCCGGATGTACATTTTGTTCATCAATTACAAAATCAGTACCACGATATGACTAAAATATTTCTTAATAAGGACCCCATGTAAATCGCTAGCTTTTAATAAAATTGATCATCCCACACCCAAAAAATAACCCAAATAGCCTTTATTTGGACATATTTAAGATATTTTTCCACATTTTAGCGACTTTTTTCCACTAATTTTTCATAGTTCGGTTGTATTTTAATATCTTTGCAGCCCCAAAAATAGTATGTCGAAACAACCGCTGATTAAACAAGATGGAGTAATTCTGGAAGCATTGAGTAATGCTATGTTCAGGGTGAAGTTAGAGAACGGTCATGAAATATTGGCTACTATTTCAGGAAAGATGAGGATGCACTACATCCGTATTTTACCTGGAGACAAAGTAGGGGTGGAAATGAGTCCATATGATTTAAGTCGTGGAAGAATCATTTTCAGGTATAAATAAGAGTAATAAAGAAACAGGAATATTAAAGATTAATAAAAAACAAAATGAAAGTAAGAGCTTCCATTAAAAAACGTAGCACCGATTGTAAAATCGTTAAGCGCAAAGGGGTATTGTTTGTTATCAACAAAAAGAATCCACGCTTTAAGCAACGTCAGGGATAATTGAATCATCAACTAAAAGTATAAAACAATAAATATGGCTCGTATTGCCGGTATAGATTTACCAAAAAACAAAAGAGGAGAAATAGGGCTTACCTATATTTTTGGTATTGGACGTTCTAAAGCTCAATACATTTTAGACAAAGCTGGAATTAGCTTTGACAAGAAAGTAAATCAGTGGAATGATGATGAGCAAACTGCCATCAGAAATATCATTAACAATGAGTTTAAGGTAGAAGGTGCTTTACGTAGTGAAGTATCTATGAGTATCAAACGTTTATTGGATATTGCTTGTTACAGAGGTCTTCGTCACCGTAAAGGATTACCTGTTCGTGGACAAAGAACTAAAACCAACAGCCGTACCAGAAAAGGAAAGCGTAAAACAGTTGCTGGTAAAAAGAAAGTAGCTAAGAAATAATTAATATAAATCACGATCTGATCATTCAAGTCGTGATTTTTTTGATATAAATCCTGCAAGTTTTGGATCTCTCAGTTATGAGAGGGAGAAGCTCAGGTAGCCTGAAAAGGCTTATTATTAACCATCCCAATCAAATGGGAAGACTACCTAAAAAAGTAAAATGGCAAAACCACAAAAAGCGCAGAACAGTGCAAAAGCTGCTGCAAAGAAAAGAGTTGTAAAAGTAGATGCTACCGGTGAGGTGCGTATTTCAGCAACTTTTAACAACATTATTATCAGTTTTACCAACAAAGCCGGACAGGTTATAAGTTGGAGTAGTGCTGGTAAAATGGGTTTCAAAGGTTCTAAGAAAAATACACCATATGCCGCTCAAATGGCTGCTGCCGACGCTGCAAAAGTTGCGGTTGATGCAGGTTTAAAGCGTGTTGATGTATTTGTAAAAGGACCAGGAGCAGGAAGAGAAGGTGCAATCCGATCAATAGCTCAGTCTGGTGTTGAAGTTACTTCTATAAAAGATGTAACACCTATGCCACACAACGGTTGTCGTCCTCCAAAACAAAGAAGAGTATAACAAACCTAAGCCTCAATAGAGGTAGTGGATTTCATATTGAGCCAAAAAGTTCATTTACTAAAAGGTTGCCCGATTTATTTTTTACGATTTTTAACCGATCGAAGCAACGAATTCTAAAAAAATCGAAATGAAAAAAAAGCTATGGCACGTTACACAGGTCCAAAGACCAAAATCTCAAGAATTTTCGGCGAACCTATTTTAGGTAATGCCAAATGGTTAGGTAAAAACAGTAACCCTCCGGGACAGCATGGTGCTGCTCGTAAGCGTAAAACTTTAGGTGAATACGCTTTACAGTTGAGAGAGAAGCAAAAAGCAAAATACACTTATGGTGTATTGGAGCGCCAGTTCCGTAAAACTTTTGAAGAAGCTCAGCGTTTAAAAGGAGTTACAGGTGAAAACCTTATTAAATTATTAGAATCACGTTTAGACAATACAGTTTTCCGTATGGGATTAACTGCTAGCCGTCCTGAAGCGCGTCAATTGGTAAATCACAAGCATATCACAGTAAATGGTGAAACAATGAATGTGCCTTCATACACATGTAGGCCAGGAGATGTTATTGCTTATAAGCCAAAAAGCGCCGACAACACAGGTGTTACCAGTAAAACACGTGGTAAAAATCCTAGGTTTGGTTGGATAGATTGGAATGAAGCTGAGAAAAAAGGCACTTTCATTTCTATGCCAGAGCGCGAGCATGTTCCTGAAAACATTAAGGAACAACTGATTGTAGAATTGTATTCTAAATAATATTAATCAATTCACCCTAACCAATAAAAAACAAAGTATAGATATGGCAATATTAAGTTTCCAAAAGCCAGACAAAATTGTTCTACAAAAAGCAAATGACTTTGAAGGACAGTTCGAATTCCGCCCCCTTGAACCAGGTTTTGGTTTAACAATCGGAAATGCGTTACGCAGAGTACTATTAAGTTCTTTAGAAGGATACGCTATTATAGGTATCAAAATTGAAGGAGTAGACCACGAGTTTGCTACCATCAAAGGTATCACTGAAGATGTTACTGAAATTATTCTGAACTTAAAGCAGGTTCGTTTTAAGAAACATGTAGATCATGAAATTGCTACTGAAAAAATAAACCTTTCTATTAAAGGCCGCACCGAATTCAATGCTGGAATGATTGGAGAATTATCTCAGAGTTTCCAAGTAATGAATCCTGATTTATTACTGTGTATAATGGATACTACCGCTAAAATGGATATTGAATTAACCATTGGTAGAGGTAGAGGATATATTCCTGCTGAAGAAAATAAATTAAAAGATGTTCCATTTGGTTACATCGCAATCGATTCTATTCATACACCAATCAAGAACGTTAAATACGCTATTGAAAACTATCGTGTTGAACAAAGAACAGATTATGAAAAACTAATTTTGGATGTAGCTACAGATGGTACTATCCATCCTGAAGATGCAGTAAAACAAGCTTCTCGAATTTTGATTCAACATTTGATGATCATTACTGATGAGAACATCACTTTTGATAACAAAGAAGATAAAAAAGAAGATGTTGTTGATGAACACGTTTTACAATTACGCAAAGTATTGAAAACACCTTTAGAAGATTTAGATCTTTCTGTTCGTGCATTCAATTGCTTAAAAGCTGCTAAAATCAACAGTTTAAGCGAATTAGTTCAATATGAGCAAGAAGATTTGATGAAGTTCAGAAATTTTGGACAGAAGTCTTTATCTGAAATTGAGCAAGTACTTACCGAAAGAGGATTAAGCTTTGGTATGGACTTAGTTAAACTAGGATTAGATAATTTAGATAATTAATATTTCACCCTCCACAATTCCTGACACGGTGTGGAGATAAAACTTAAACGTCATGAATCACGGAAACAAAAACAACAACCTTGGCCGTAAAAAGGCACATAGAGTTGCATTATTGCAAAACTTAGCTAGTCAGTTAATTACTCACAAGCGAATTGTTACAACTTTAGCAAAAGCAAAAGCATTAAGAACTTATGTTGAGCCATTGATAACAAAAACAAAGAAAAATGAGTCTACGGCCCAAATTAGCCATAACCACCGTTTAGTATTTGCAGAATTGCAGGATAAAATTGCTGTAAAAGAACTTTTTACTGTAGTTGGACCAAAAGTTGCAGCCCGCCCAGGTGGTTATACTCGTATTTTAAAATTAGGAATTCGTGCTGGAGATAATGCTGAAAAAGCTATGATCGAACTTGTTGATTTCAACGAGATATATGGTAAGGGTATAGAAGCAGCTGGAGAGCCGGCTAAGAAAACCCGTCGTGGTCGTGCACCTAAAAAAGTGGAAACTGCACCTGCAGTTGAAGCTGAAGCAGTAGTTGAGCCTGAAGTTCCATCAACAGAAGAAAAAGCAGCTGAATAAGCAATGCAATATTTTTAAATATCAAGGCATCCTTTTAAAATGGGATGCCTTTTTTTATACCATTCATTGTGAAAAACTTAAACTGTTTTTTTGCTAAAATTGAATTTCTTTTGCAATCATAAATCAATCTATGTCAAATACTAATTCAACTCAAAAGCCTGCAGTACTAATTTTAGCAGACGGTCACGTTTTTCATGGCATGTCTTTTGGAAAAATTGGTATAGCAACTGGCGAAATTTGTTTTAATACTGGGATGACAGGATATCAGGAAGTATTTACTGACCCTAGTTATACAGGACAAGTATTGATTATGAACAATGTTCATATTGGCAATTATGGAGTAAAAGATGAAGATGTAGAAAGTGATTCAGTTAAAATTCATGGATTAATTGCTAGAAATTTAGAAGAGCAATACAGCAGAATTCAAGCCAATGAAGATTTGAACACCTATTTAGTAAGAAATAATATTACAGCAATTGATGGAATAGATACACGGGCTTTAGTTGCTCATATTAGAACTAAAGGGGCAATGAACTGTATTATTTCGTCGGATGAAATAGATATTGATAAATTAAAAAGTCAATTAAACGCTGTTCCAAATATGGATGGATTGGAATTGGCAAGTACAGTAAGTACTAAAGAAGAATATGAACTAGGAGATGTTAACTCACCTATAAAAATTTCGGTAATTGACTTTGGTATAAAGCAACATATTTTAGCTTGTATGGTTGAGAGAGGTGCTCACGTAAGGGTTCATCCTGCAAAAACCTCTTTTAGTCGGTTAAAGGAATTTAATCCAAAGGGATATTTTATATCTAATGGTCCGGGCGACCCATCTGCAATGCCTTATGCAGTAACCACAGTTAAAGAAATACTTGAAGAGAAAAAACCGGTATTTGGCATATGTTTAGGTCATCAATTACTTGCTTTAGCCAATGATATACCTACATTTAAAATGCATCATGGTCATAGAGGATTAAACCATCCTGTAAAGAATATTATTACTGGTCAATGTGAAATAACCACCCAAAACCATGGTTTTGGGGTAGATCCAGAAGCTGTTAGGAAGCATAGTAATGTAGAAATTATCCATATAAATTTAAACGACGATTCAATTGAAGGTATTCGATTAAAAGATCGTCCAGCATTTAGTGTTCAGTATCATCCAGAAAGTACTCCTGGTCCACACGATAGTCGTTATTTGTTTGATCGCTTTGTGGAAATGATGCAGTAAATTTATATCATGAAAATTGCAATTATTAATGAACCCAATTTAAATTTATTGGGAA